>DATIZS010000423.1:0-2674 GCA_035516955.1 Rhizomicrobium sp. | reverse complement strand
CCACCGCCACCGCGCCGGGGCCGCGTCGAGCCGGTCGGCCGCGAGGCCAACGCCACCGCGACGGCCGCCTTCGCGCGGGCGGGCTTCCGCGATCCCACTCTCATCCTGCGCTGGGAGGAGATCGCCGGCGCCGAGGTCGCGCGCCTCGCCCGGCCCGTCAAGCTCAGCGACGGCCCCTCGGGCGGTACGCTCACGCTCAAGTCCGAGCCCGGCGCCTCGCTCTTCCTGCAACACGAAACCCGCGCGCTCTGCGAGCGAATCAATGCCTATCTGGGACGGCCCGCCGTCTCGCGGCTCAGATTCGTGCAAGGGGCGCTCGCCCTCCGGCCCATCCGCCCATCCCGCCGCAAACCGGCCGCCGCACCCCCGCCCCATGACCCGGCCGTCACCTTCAAGGGCGCGAAGCCCCTGCAGGAGGCGCTCTTGCGGCTCGCCCGGCAGCGGACGCGCGATTTCCTGCCCGATTGAACGGGCGCGCGCCCTCTGTCACAAGCAAAGCGGCAAAAGCTGGGAGAGCCATGTGACCCGCAAACAGCTTCTGATCGGCCTGGTGGCGCTTGCCGTCATCGCGCTCGGCGTTGTGGCCTATTTCATCTTCTCGGGCGGCGGCCAGGATACGACCGTGCCCGATTCGGGGGGCAAGCTCGCCATCACGCTGAAGCCCAGCGACCGCACGCTCGGCAATCCCAAGGCGCCCATCCTGATGGTGGAATACGCGGCGCCCTCCTGCCCGCATTGCTCGCGCTGGGACGCCGAAGTCTTCCCGCTCCTGAAGAAGAACTACATCGACACGGGCAAGGTCTATTACGTGTTCCGCGTCTTTCCCTTGCGGCCCGCCGACGTGGCGGTGGAGAGCATGGCGCGCTGCCTTCCGGCCGACTCCTATTTCCAGTTCATCGAGCTGATGTTCCGCAATCAGGAGAAATGGGACCCCGAATACGGAATCAGCGATACCCACGCAGCCCTCGTCGAAATGGGACGAATCGCTGGCATGAGCGCCGAACAAGTGGATACTTGCATCGGGAATCAGGCGGAGGAGAAACGGGCCAGCGATGTGGGTCAGGAGGCGGCCACCAAATACGGCATCAGCGGTACTCCCAGCTTCATCATCAACGGCCAGTTGCGCTCCGGCGAGTTTCCATGGGATCAGATGAAGACTCTTCTGGATTCGATGCTGCCGAAAAAATGATCCGGCGGCGCGGCAGGGCACATTGAAGTTCACGCGTCTCAGACTTTCCGGTTTCAAATCTTTCGTGGAGCCGACGGAGCTTTTCATCGAACCCGGGCTGACGGCCATCGTGGGGCCGAACGGCTGCGGCAAATCCAACCTGTTCGATGCGCTGCGCTGGGTGATGGGCGAGACGCGCCCCACCTCCATCCGCGGCAGCGAGATGGACGACGTGATCTTCGGCGGAAGCGCGGGCCGGCCTGCGCGCAACACCGCCGAGGTGATCCTCTTCATCGACAATCAGGACCGCTCGGCGCCCGGCGCCTTCGCCGATTTCGATACGATCGAGGTGTCGCGGCGCATCGAGCGCGAGGCGGGCTCGGTCTATCGCATCAACGGACGCGACGTGCGCCAGCGCGACGTGCAGATCTTCTTCGCCGATGCGTCGTCGGGCGCGGGCTCGACCGCCTTCGTGCGCCAGGGCCAGATCGGCATGCTCATCAGCCAGAAGCCGCTGGCGCGCAGGGCGATCCTCGAAGAAGCCGCGGGCATTGCGGGCCTGCATCAGCGCCGCCACGAGGCCGAGCTGCGTCTGCGCGCAGCCGAAACGAATTCGTCGCGGCTCGACGACATCATCCGCGAAATCGAATCCCAGCTTCAGAATCTGAAGCGCCAGGCACGTCAGGCCTCGCGCTATCGCAATCTTTCGGGGCTGATCCGCAAGGCCGAGGCGCTGGCGCATTATCTGCGCTGGTCGGCGGCAGAAGCGCAGGCGCAGGCCGCGCATGCAGCACTCACCGCCTCGAGCGGAGCGGTCGGCGAATGCGCCGATCGCGCGGCCATCGCCTCGACCGCGCAGGCCGATGCGGCGGCGGCACTGCCGCCCTTGCGCAATGCCGAAGCCGGGAAGCTCGCGGGATTGCAAAGGCTGATCGTGGAGCGCGACGCGCTCGATGCCGAGGAGCGCCGCGCCCGCGAGGATGCGCAGCGCCTGCGTCAGCGCATCGCGCAATCCGAGCAGGACCTCGCCCGCGAGCAGAATCTGAGCGCCGATGCGCTGGCCGCGCTGCAAAAATTCTCGAGCGAACGGGACGAACTCGAAGCGGCCGATGCGCGCGCCGAAGAAGAACTGCAAACCGCTCGCGCGCGCGCCGCCGAACTCGCCCGGGCGCTTTCCGAGCACGAACGCACGCTCGACCGGCTCAATGCCGAACTCGCCCAATGGCACGCGCAGAAATCGGGCCTTGAACGTACGCGCGAAGTGGCCGCCGCTCTTGCCGAAACGAGCGCGCAGCAGCTCAAGGATGCCGAGGATCGTCTGGGCGCGGCGCTCAAGAGGGCGGCCGCCGCTCCCGATGTGCGCGCGGCGGAAGGCGCGGCCGAAAGCGCGCGCGGACAAGCCGATGTGCTGCACGGCGCGGTTTCGAAGGCGCGTGCTTCGCTCGAACATGCCGAACGCGCCGAAACGGACGCTCGGGGCCCGCTCGAGAATGCCGAGCGCGAGAG
>DATIZS010000422.1:0-10553 GCA_035516955.1 Rhizomicrobium sp. | reverse complement strand
TTACCCCTCAGTCAATGGCGGTTAAGGGCATATTTCTCAAGGGGATTCGGGATTGGCGGACCCGGCCGCCAAGCATTCGCCTAGCCCGGCCGAAGATACGGATAATTGCCAGAATGCGGATTGTATGTATTATGTCTTTGTCATTGGAGTTTTTCGATCATGCGGTCAAACGAGGCAGTAACAGTCACAGCGGCAGAGTTCCACCGCAATGTCGGCACATATCAGGACATCGCGCTCACCAAACCGGTCGCCATCACCAAGAACGGCCGCGAGCGCACGGTCCTGCTCTCGGCGGAGGAATACCACCGGCTCAAACGGCGCGACCGGAAGGTGCTGGGGCCTGGAGACGTAACGCCGGAAGACCTCGAAGCCATCGAGAAGACCGAGATGGATCCGAAATATATCTACCTCAACGAAGAATTGAAGGACTGGAAGCCCTAACCCACTACCCCCAATTCGTCATCGCCGGGCTTGTCCCGGCGACCCATACCCTCAAGCCTTGACGATTTTACGATTCATTCCAATTAACACGGGAAAAAGATCGTCCCAATTGGGGTTGTCCCGTTCGATCAGATTGATCTTCCATTCACGCTTGTACTTCTTGATCGTCTTCTCGCGCTGGATCGCGGCAGTCATGCTCTCGTAGGGCTCGTACCAGACAAGCCGCTTGACGCCATATTTTTTCGTGAAGCCGGGAATAAGCCCTTCCCGATGCTGGTATACACGCTTCGGAAGTGTGCTGGTAACGCCCGTGTAAAGCGTGCCGTGACGGCGGCTTGCCATAATGTAAACTGCGATGAATACGTTGAATTTATCGCGCGAGACCATTCTGCAACGATCGCGTTAATGGGTCGCCGGGACAAGCCCGGCGATGACGAATAGGAGGCTAATTAGATTTTTGAGTCCAACACTTTTGCAATCTCCCTCGTCACCTCCTCGATCGGCGCCATGCCGTTGACGCTCACGACCTTGCCCTGCCGGGTGTAGTAGCCCAAGAGCGGCGCGGTGTTGTTGTAATAGACGACGAGCCGGTTCCTGACCGTTTCGGGCGTGTCGTCGGGGCGGGGCTTCTGGCCGGCCGCGATGGTTTCCTTCACGCGCTTCTCGGCGCGGCCGATCAGGGCGTCGTCGTCCACGGTGAGCGCGATCACGAGATCGATCTTCTTGCCCCTCGCGGCCAGCATGGCATCGAGCGCCTCGGCCTGGGGGATGGTGCGGGGGAAGCCGTCGAATATCGCGCCGTTCGCGCAATCGGGCGCGTCGTAGCGCTCGGCGATGATGCCGACCACGACCTCGTCGGGCACCAGATCGCCCGAATCCATGATCGCCTTGCATTTCCTGCCGAGCTCGGTGCCGGCCGCGATGGCGGCGCGCAACATCTCGCCCGTCGAGAGCTGGGGAAGGCCGCGTTTCTCCTGGAGGATTTTCGCCTGCGTCCCCTTGCCCGCGCCCGGTGGGCCGAACAGAACCAGATTCAACGTCTCGCTCCCCTGAGCTTGGCCTTTTTGATGAGGCCCTCATATTGCTGCGCGATGAGATGGCTCTGGATCTGCGCCACCGTGTCCATCATGACGCTGACCACGATCAGGATCGACGTGCCGCCGAGATAGAAGGGAATGTTGTAGCGGTAGATCAAAAATTCCGGGATCAGGCAGACGACGGCCAGATAGACCGCGCCGACCACCGTGATGCGCGTCATCACGTAGTCGATATATTCGCCCGTCTTCTTGCCCGGCCGGATGCCCGGCAGGAAGCCGCCATATTTCTTCAGATTGTCGGCCATCTCCTCGGGATTGAACTGCACCGAGGTATAGAAGAACGTGAAGAAGACGATCAGCGCCGCGTAAAGCGCGAGATAGAGCGGCTGGCCGTGGCTGATATATTGCACGATGGTCTGCAGCCAGTCGGGCACGCTGGCCGCGTTGAAATTGGCGACGGTCGCGGGCATCAAAAGGATCGAGGACGCGAAGATCGGCGGGATCACGCCCGACATGTTGATCTTGAGCGGCAGATGCGAGCTTTCGCCGCCGAACATGCGGTTGCCGACCTGGCGCTTGGGATATTGCACGAGAAGCCGGCGCTGCGCGCGTTCCATGAAGACGATGCCCAGGATCAGCGCCACGATGAACGCGCTGCCGATCACGAGCACGGCGGGCGAGACGGCGCCCGTGCGCCCCGCCTCGAAGGCGTCGATGATCATGGAGGGAAAGCGCGCCACGATGCCCACGAAGATGATCAGCGATATGCCGTTGCCGACGCCGCGGCTGGTGATCTGTTCGCCGATCCACATCAGAAGCACGGTGCCGCCGGTCAGCGTGATCATGGCGGCGAAGCGGAAGAAGAATCCGGGCTGGAACACCACGCCCATATGCTCGAGCCCGATGGCGATGCCGTAGGCCTGAAGTGCCGCCAGCGCCACGGTTCCGTAGCGCGTATACTGGTTAAGCGTCTTGCGGCCCGCCTCGCCTTCCTTCGTCAGCGTTTCCAGATCGGGAAACACCGTCGTCATCAGCTGGATGATGATCGAGGCCGAGATGTAGGGCATGATGCCGAGCGCGAAAATCGCCATGCGCCCGATGGCGCCGCCGGCGAGCACGTTGAAGACGTCGAGCAATCCGCCCTGGTTCTGCTGCATCAGATGCGCGAGCTTGCCCGGATCGATGCCCGGCATCGGGATATAGGTGCCCAGCCGCGCGATGATCAGCGCGCCCAGCGTGAAGAAGATGCGCTGGCGCAGCTCCGTCGCCTTGGAAAAGGCGCTGAAGTTGAAATTCGCGGCCAGTTGTTCGGACGCCGAGGGCATATGCTACTCCTTCACGGGCCCACTCTAGCTTGCGCCGAGTTTGCTTGCCTAGCCGCCGCGCGCCGCCCGCTTTTCGGCGGATTTGACGCGGCGTTCGGCCTTTTTGCCGGGCTGGCCCTTCTTGTTCATATAGACGGGCTTCTTGAACGTCGTGGTGACCGAACCGCCCGCCTTCTCGACGGCCGCGACCGCGCTTTTCGAGGCGCCCGCAACTTCGATATTCAGCCTGGCCTTGATCTCGCCTTTTCCGAGCAGGCGGATGCCGTCGCGCGATTTGTGGGCGAGGCCGGCCTTCCTGAGCGTTTCCTCCGTGATCTTTTCCGACGCGTTCAGCTTCTTGCCGTCGATGGCCTTTTGCAGGCGCGCCAGATTCACTTCCGCGAAATCGTTGGCGAAGATGTTGTTGAAGCCGCGCTTGGGCATGCGCATGTAGAGCGGCATCTGGCCGCCTTCGAAGCCATAGACCTTCGTGCCGGTGCGGGCCTTGGCGCCCTTCACGCCGCGGCCAGACGTCTTGCCGAGACCCGAGGAGGAGCCGCGTCCGACTTTCGCCTTGCGCTTGTGCGCGCCTTCGTTGTTGCGGATTTCGTTGAGTTTCATTTTCCACTCTCTTGTCTAAGGCTCGTCACCCTTCGAGGCCCTGCGCGTCATGCTGAGGTGCGAGGCGATAGCCGAGCCTCGAAGCACGCGCGAGGCCTCGAAGGGTGCGCGCTCATTCTTCCACCACCTCGACGAGGTGCTGCACCGCGCGGATCATGCCGCGCACGGCGGGTGTGTCTTCCAGCGTGCGCGTGCGGCGGATCTTGCCGAGGCCCAGCCCGCGCAACGTCGCCGCCTGCTCCTTCGGCTTGCGGTTCGCGCTTTTGATCTGGCGCACCGTCACCGTTTTCTTTTCCGCGGATTTCTTCGCCGCCATGGTCAGGCTCCCGTCTGCTCGGGTTTGGCCCCTTCGCGGCGCGACACGATCTCGGCCACGCTGCGGCCGCGGCGCTGGGCGACCATGCGCGGGGATTGCTGGCTCTTCAGCGCATCGAAGGTCGCGCGCACCATGTTGTAGGGATTCGAGGTGCCGAGCGATTTGGAGACGACATCGCCGACGCCGAGCGCTTCGAACACCGCGCGCATCGGGCCGCCCGCGATGATGCCGGTGCCGGCGGGCGCCGGCCGCACGACGACCTTGCCCGCGCCGTGATGGCCGCGGGATTCGTGATGCAGCGTGCGCCCGTCCTTCAGCGGCACGCGCATCAGCGAGCGCTTGGCGGCATCGGTCGCCTTGCGGATCGCTTCGGGCACTTCGCGCGCCTTGCCATGGCCGAAGCCGACGCGGCCGCGCTGATCGCCGACAACCACCAGCGCCGCGAAACCGAAGCGCCGTCCGCCCTTCACCACCTTGGCCACGCGGTTGATGTGGACGAGCTTGTCGATGAATTCGTTGTCGCGCTCCTCGCGGTCGCCACCGCGTTCGCGCCGTCTGCCGCCTCGTTCGTCGTCACGCGCCATCGTCTGTGTTCCTTGTCAAAACTCGAGCCCGCTCTCGCGCGCGGCATCGGCCAGCGCCTTGATGCGCCCGTGATAGATATAGCCGCCGCGGTCGAACACCACTTCCTTCACGCCCTTGGCGATCGCGCGCTCGGCGATTTTCTTGCCGACGCCGGTGGCCGCGTCCACATTCCAGGTCTTGCCGGCCTTCTCGCCCTTTTCGTTGGTGGAGGCCGAGGCAACCGTTTCGCCCGCCCAATCGTCGATGATCTGGGCGTAGATGTGCCGGCCCGAGCGGAACACGGACAAACGCGGACGCCCCGTGGACGTCTTTTTGATGCGCGCGCGCGTGCGCAGCTTGCGCCGGTCGAAGAGATTGCTCATTTCTTCTTGCCTTCCTTGCGCAGAATATATTCGTCGGCGTATTTCACGCCCTTGCCCTTATAGGGCTCCGGCGGGCGCCAGGCGCGGATTTCGGCGGCGACCTGGCCGACCAATTGCTTGTCGATGCCCGACACCGCGATCGAGGTGGGCTTTTCGCAGACGATGCTGATGCCTTGCGGGATCGGATAGTTCACGTCGTGACTGAAGCCGAGCTGCAGCGTGAGATTCTTGCCCTGCACGGCGGCGCGATAGCCGACGCCGTTGATCTCGAGCTTCTCGGTGAAGCCCTTGGTCACGCCGAGCACGAGATTGTTGACCAGCGTGCGCGACAGGCCCCACATCTGGCGGCCCTTCTCCGAGCCTTCGTGCGGCGTGACCGCGATGCCGCCCTCGCCCAGCGCCACATCGACATGTTCGTTGAGCTTGACCGACAATTCGCCCTTCGGACCCTTCACCTTCACGGTCTTTCCTTCGACCGTGGCGGTGACGCCCTTTGGCAATTGGACGGCTCTTTTGCCGATGCGCGACATCTGGCTTCTCCTAGAACACCTGGCAGAGGACTTCGCCGCCGACATTCTTTTCGCGGGCGGTGGCGTCCGTCATCACGCCTTGCGGCGTGGACACGATGGATAGCCCAAGACCCTGGCGATGCGGCTTCAGATCCTTCACCGAGGCATAGACGCGCCTTCCCGGCGTCGATATGCGCTTCAATTCGCGGATCACGGGGCGGCCTTCGTGATATTTGAGTTCGATTTCGAGCTCGCGATGGCCCTTGGTCTCCACTTCCGCATAGCCGCGGATGAAGCCCTCGGCCTGCAGCACGTCGAGGATGCGCACGCGCGCGCGCGAATTGGGCGAAGTGACCTTCGCCATTCCGCGCATCTGGCCGTTGCGGATGCGGGTGATGAGATCGCCGATGGGATCCGTGATCGCCATGTTTTATTCCTTCCTCACCAGCTTGCCTTGGTCATGCCGGGGATCTGGCCGAAATTCGAAAGGTCGCGCAGCGCGATACGCGACAGCTTCACCTTGCGGTAATAGCCCTTGGAGCGGCCCGAGAGTTCGCAGCGGTGATGAATGCGCGTCTTGGACGAATTGCGCGGCAGTTTCGCGAGCTTCAACTGCGCCGCGAAACGCTCTTCCGGCGGAAGCTTCATGTCTTCCGTCAGCGCCTTCAGCGCGGCGCGCTTGGCGGCATATTGCGCCACCATCTTTTCGCGCTTTTTGTTGCGGTTGATCTGGCTCTTCTTCGCCATGTCTCGCCTCAATTCATGAAGGGGAACTGGAAGCCCTTGAGAAGCGCTTTGGCTTCCGCATCGGTCTTCGCAGAGGTGTTGATGATGATGTCCATGCCCCAGACGGTTTCGGTCTTGTCGTAATCGATTTCGAGGAACACGATGTGTTCCTTGAGCCCCATCGCGTAATTGCCGCGGCCGTCGAAGGAATCGCTCTTCACGCCGCGGAAGTCGCGCACGCGCGGCAGCGCCATCGTCACGAGCCGGTCGAGGAATTCGTACATCCGGTCCTTGCGCAGCGTGACCTTGGCGCCGATGGCGAGGTCTTTTCTGATCTTGAACGTCGCAATCGCCTTCTTCGCGCGCGTCGCAACCGCCTTCTGGCCGGCGATTGCGGTCAGATCGTTCAGCGCCTGCTGGATTTTCTTGGAGTCGCTCGCCGCCTCGCCCGCGCCGATATTGAGCACGATCTTGTTGATCTTCGGCACCTGCATCGCGTTCTTGTAGCCGAATTCCTTCATCAACTCCGGCTTGACGATTTCGTTGTAGCGCTTTTTGAAGCGCGGCACGTAATTGGGATCGCGCGAGGTTTCGCCCACGGCCACCTGGGTGCCCGCGTTCTTGTCGACACGCTTCTTGGCGCTTTCCTTCTTGGGCTTGCCTTCTTCAGACATCGAGAACCTCACCGGACTTCTTGGCGTAACGCACCTTGCGGCCGTCGCCGAGCACCTTGAATCCGACGCGCGTCGCCGTGCCAGACTTCGGATCGACATGGGCGATGTTGGAAAGATCGATCGGCGATTCCTTCCGCACGATGCCGCCCTGCTGCTTGGGCGTCTGGCGCTGGTGGCGCGTGATGGTGTTGACGCCGGAGACGAGCGCGCGATTGTCCTTGGGATAGACCTTCAGCACTTCGCCCTTCTTGCCCTTGTCGCGGCCCGTGAGCACGATCACCCGGTCGCCCTTTTTAATTCTTCGCATGCTCATCAGAGCACCTCCGGCGCGAGCGAGATGATCTTCATGTGGTTCTTGGCGCGCAGTTCGCGCGTCACCGGCCCGAAGATGCGCGTGCCGATGGGCTCGCCTTGCGGATTGACGAGCACGGCCGCGTTGCTGTCGAAGCGGATCAGGCTGCCGTCGGGGCGGCGAACGCCCTTGGCGGTGCGCACGATCACGGCCTTCAGCACTTCGCCCTTCTTCACGCGGCCGCGCGGGATCGCTTCCTTGACGCTGACCACGATGGTGTCGCCCACATCGGCATAGCGGCGCTTGGAGCCGCCCAGCACCTTGATGCACATCACGCGGCGCGCGCCGGAATTGTCGGCGACATCGAGCTCGGTTGTCATTTGAATCATGGCGAAACTCCCGAGCTATTCCTTGCCGCCCACGACTTCCCAGCTTTTCAGCTTGGAGATCGGCCGGCATTCGCGGATGCGAACGATATCGCCCACCTTGAAAGCGCCGCTTTCGTCATGGGCGTGATATTTCTTCGAGCGGCGCACGGTCTTTCCCATCACCGGATGGGTGAAGCGGCGCTCCACCTTGACCACGACGGTCTTGGCGTTCTTGTCGCTGACCACGACGCCTTGCAGCACGCGCTTGGGCATTCTTCTTCTCCTATCCGGCCTTGCGGCGCTCGGCCGAGAGCGCGGTTTCGAGGCGCGCGATCTCCTTGCGCACGACGCGCACGCGGGACGTGTTCTCGAGCTGGCCGTTGGCGCGTTGGAACCGCAAATTGAACTGCTCCTTCTTCAGCTTGGTAAGCTGGTCGGAAATCTCGTCCATCGATTTGGTCCGCGCTTCTTCCGCGCTCACTTTTTTCCTGGCCATGTCCTTCTCCGCCTACGACGCATGCGCGCGCGCGATGAATTTGGTGGCGATGGAAAGCTTGGCCGCGCCCAGCCGCATCGCTTCCTTCGCCGTTTCGGTATCGACGCCGTCGATCTCGAAGAGGATGCGGCCCGGCTTGATCTTCGCCACCCAGAATTCCGGCGCGCCCTTGCCCGAACCCATGCGCACTTCCGCCGGCTTCTTGGAAACCGGCACGTCGGGGAAAATGCGGATCCAGACGCGGCCGGCGCGCTTCATATGGCGCGTGATGGCTCTACGTGCCGCCTCGATCTCGCGGGCGTTGAGCCGCTCGGGCTCGAGCGCTTTGAGCCCGTATTCGCCGAAATTGAGCGTCGTGCCGGCCTTGGCCGCGCCATGGATGCGGCCCTTGTGCTGCTTGCGGAATTTGGTGCGTTTGGGTTGAAGCATGGTCTTGCTCTCTTATTCCGCCGCGGGCTGGCGCTGCGGGCGCTGATCGGAGGATTCGGCCGAGCGCTTTTCGACGGCGAGCGGATCGTGCTCCATGATCTCGCCCTTGAAGATCCAGACCTTCACGCCGCAGGTGCCATAGGTGGTTTTCGCGGTCGCCACGCCGTAATCGATGTCGGCGCGCAGCGTATGCAGCGGCACGCGGCCCTCGCGATACCATTCCACGCGCGCGATTTCGGCGCCGCCGAGCCGGCCGCCACAATTGATGCGGATGCCCTGCGCGCCGAGGCGCATCGCCGATTGCACGGCGCGCTTCATCACGCGGCGGAAGGCGACGCGGCGTTCGAGCTGCTGGGCGATATTCTCGGCCACGAGCTTGGCGTCGATTTCGGGTTTGCGGATTTCGACGATGTTGAGATGGACTTCGTCGGCCGTGAAGCGCTGGACTTCGTTCTTCAGCTTCTCGATATCCGCACCCTTCTTGCCGATGACGACGCCGGGACGCGCCGAATGGATCGTGATGCGGCATTTTTTGTGCGGCCGCTCGATCACGATGCGGCTGACGCCCGCCTGTTTCAGCCGCTCGGAAAGATGCTCGCGGATCTTGATGTCTTCCTGCAAGAGCTTTCCGAAATCGCGCTTGTTGGCGTACCAGCGCGAATCCCAGGTGCGGTTGATGCCGAGGCGAAGCCCGGTCGGGTTGACCTTCTGACCCATCAGGCCTTCTCCGTCTTCTTGCCGCTCTTCTTCGCAGCGGGCTTGGATTTCGATTCGGTTTTGCCCTTGGCCTTCGCCTTGGGCTTGGATTCGGTTTTCGCTTCGGGCGCGGCTTCCTCGGCGGGCGCGGCTTTCTTCTTCTTGGCGGGCGGCGCCTTGGCGCGCATTTCCTCGACGACGATGGAAATCTGCGCGAACGGCCGCTCGACGCGGGCGCCGCGGCCGCGCGCGCGCGCATGGAAGCGCTTCATCACCAGATTCTTGCCGACGCTCGCCTCTTTCACGAAGAGATCGTCGACATCGAGATCGTGATTGTTCTCGGCATTGGCGATGGCCGATTGCAGGACCTTCTTCACCAGCTTCGCCACCCGCTTGGGCGAGAAGGCGAGTTCCTGCAGCGCCGCTTCCGCCTTCTTGCCGCGGATCGATTGCGCCACGAGATTGAGCTTGCGCGGGGACGAGCGCACCATCGTCGCCACGGCCTTCGCCTGGTTGTCCGCCAACACGCGCTTGCGAGCCTCTTTGCCCATTATTCGGCCCTCTTGGCTTTCTTGTCGGAGGAATGACCCGTAAACGTGCGCGTGGGCGAGAACTCGCCGAATTTGTGGCCCACCATGTCTTCGGTCACGAGCACGGGAATGTGCTTCTTGCCGTTATAGACGCCGAAGGTGAGGCCGACGAATTGCGGCAGGATGGTCGAGCGGCGCGACCACGTCTTGATCACTTCCTTGCGGCCAGAGCCCCGCGCGGTTTCCGCCTTCTTGAGCAGATAACCGTCGATGAACGGACCTTTCCAAACCGAGCGAGCCATGTTCTACCCTTGCGTCGTCGTCTTGCCGTGGCGCGAACGCACGACATATTTGGTGGTGCGCTTGTTCTTGCGCGTGCGCGCGCCCTTGGTGGGCTTGCCCCAGGGCGTCACCGGATGACGGCCGCCCTTGGTGCGGCCTTCGCCGCCGCCATGGGGATGATCGATCGGGTTCATCGCCGTGCCGCGCACATGGGGGCGCTTGTTCTTCCAGACATTGCGGCCCGCCTTGCCGATGATCTCGTTCATGTGGTCGGGATTGGAGACCGCGCCCACCGTGGCCATGCAGGTGAGCAGGACCTTGCGCACTTCGGTCGAGTTGAGGCGCAGCAGCGCATAGCCCGCGTCGCGGCCGAGATATTGCGCATACGTTCCGGCCGAGCGCGCGATCTGGCCGCCCTTGCCCGGCTTCATCTCGATATTGTGCACGATGGTGCCGACGGGCATGGCGGACAGCGGCATCGCATTGCCGGGCTTCACGTCCACGCGGTCGCCGGAAATGACGGTGTCGCCGGCGGAAAGGCGCTGCGGCGCCAGGATATAAGAGAGCTCGCCGTCCTTGTATTTGATGAGCGCGATATAGGAGGTGCGGTTGGGATCGTATTCGAGGCGCTCGACGGTGGCGGGAACGTTGAATTTGCGGCGCTTGAAATCGATGAGGCGGTAGCGTTGCTTGTGTCCGCCGCCCTGCCATCGCACCGTGACGCGGCCGGTGTTGTTGCGCCCGCCATTGCGCGTCTGGCCTTCGGTCAGCGCCTTGACGGGATCGCCCTTGTGAAGATGCGAACGGTCCACCCGCACCAATTGGCGCTGGCCGGGGGTCGTCGGTTTTGTCGTTTTGAGCGCCATCTTAGAGACCCGTCGTGAT
>DATIZS010000421.1:0-3586 GCA_035516955.1 Rhizomicrobium sp. | reverse complement strand
GCTCTCGGCGAGCAGCCGTGTCTGAATCTCGGTCATCTCCAGAACGGTGGAGACAGGTTCCTTGACGCGAACCAGTTCGCGTTCGCTTTCCAGTTTTGCGATGAAATCACGTAAGGAACGGTAGCTCATGGCTGCAGGCTATCAGCTTTCGTTCGCCACCTTCCACTTCGACGGCGCCGCATGCCACACACCATAGGCGAAATAGATGACGATCCCGATGGCGGTCCAGAGCACGAGGCGGACCCAGGTCCCGTCGGCGAGGCTGAACATCATGAGCCCGCAGGTGGCGATGCCCGCCGGGGCCACGAACCAGACGAGCGGCGTGCGGA
This sequence comes from Rhizomicrobium sp., assembly GCA_035516955.1. Taxonomy (GTDB): domain Bacteria; phylum Pseudomonadota; class Alphaproteobacteria; order Micropepsales; family Micropepsaceae; genus Rhizomicrobium. The sequence continues at coordinate 3,257 of DATIZS010000421.1, read as the reverse complement.
AGGGCCGCCGCGCGCGAGGCGCGGTGCGGCGCAGGATCAGGATCCCGCCGCAGACCGCCACGAACGCCAGCAGCGTTCCGATGGAAACGAGATCGGCCAGGATGTCGAGCGGGAAAATCGCGGCGATCAGGGCCGCCGCCGTGCCGGTGATCAGCGTTCCGCGATGGGGCGTCTTGAAGCGCGCATGCACGGCGGCGAAGGCGGGCGGCAAAAATCCGTCGCGCGCCATGGAATAGAACACGCGGCTCTGCCCGTAGAGCGAGACGAACACCACCGAAGCGAGCCCGACCAGCGCGGCCACATTGACCGGCTGTACGATCCACGAAAGCGTGCGGATTTTCCCGAGCGCGAAGGAAACCGGATTGGGCACGTCGAGCGTGCGCCAGTCGGTGATGCCCGTCAGCACCAGCGCCATGCCGATGTAGAGGATCGTGCAGATCGCAAGCGAGCCGAGAATGCCGATAGGAAGATCGCGACGCGGATTCTTCGCCTCCTGCGCCGCCACGCTCACCGCTTCGAAGCCGATATAGGCGAAGAAGATCATGCCCGAGGCGGCGAGGATTCCCGTGATGCCGAATTTTCCGAACGCGCCTTCGTTGGGCGGAATGAAGGGATGCAGGTTCGCCGCCTTCACGTAAGGAAGGCCGAACAGGATCACCAGAATCACGATGCCGGTCTTGATGAGCACCATGAGCGCGTTGAAGCGCGCGCTTTCGCTCACGCCCACGACCAGGAACACGGTCAGGAACACGATCAGGAGAACCGCCGGCAGATTGACGAACGCGCCCGTCAGATGCAGCTCGTGGAAACCCGTGCCCGCCACCGGTGCATTGGCGAAATCGGCGGGAAAATCGTAGCCGAGTTCCTTCATGAAGCTCACGAAATAGCCCGACCAGCCCACGGCCACCGTCGAAGCGGACACCAGATATTCGAGCACCATGTTCCAGCCGATGAACCATGCCATGAAGCGGCCCATCGTGGCGTAGGCATAGGTGTAGGAGCTTCCCGATTCCGGGATCATGGAGGCGAATTCGGCGTAGCAGAGGCCCGCGAACAAACAGCCGAGTCCCGCGATCACGAACGAGATCAGGACCGCGGGCCCGGCATGTTCGGCGGCCGCGGTTCCGGCGATCACGAAAATGCCTGCGCCGATGATCGAGCCGATGCCGATCATGATGAGGCTCACGGGCCCGAGCGCGCGATGAAGCGCGTGCTCTTCGGCGATTACCGGATTGGGCTCGGCGAGGCCGGACATTACTTCGCGATCGTCCAGCGCGGCGGCTTGGCGTGGCGGCGGCTATAGAGCGCGTAGATCACGATGCCGATGATCGTCCAGATCACGAGTCTCAGCCACGTATCCATCGGAAGATAGACCATCATGAAGGCGCACATCGCGATGCCGAGCGGCGCCACGATCCAGACGAGTGGCGTGCGGAAGGGGCGCGGCGCGTTCGGCCGCGTCCGGCGCAGCACCATGATGCCGATGCAGACGACGACGAAGGCGAGCAGCGTTCCGATGGACACGAGTTCGCCGAGGATGTCGAGCGGCAGGATGCCCGCGAGCAGCGCCGCGAAAACGCCCGTCACCAGCGTGCCAAGCCAGGGCGTGCGGAATTTGGGATGCACGGCGGAGAACAAGGGCGGGATCATCCCGTCCTTCGCCATCGCGTAGAAGATGCGCGACTGGCCGAGGATCAGCACCAGAACCACCGACGCGAGCCCCACGATGGCGCCGACATTGACGATGGGCGCGAGCCATTTCGTGCTTTCGATCGCTTCCACCGCCATCGACACCGGATGGGCGACGTTGAGCGTGGAATAGGGCGCAAGACCCGTGAGCACGTAGGACATCAGCATGTAGAGCACGGTGCAGATCAGCAGCGAACCCAGAATGCCGATGGGCATGTCGCGTTGCGGATTGCGCGCTTCCTGGGCCGCAACCGACACCGCATCGAAACCGATATAGGCGAAGAAGATCACGCCCGTCGCGCGGAACACGCCGGTCCAGCCGAATTGTCCGAAGGTTCCGGTGTTGGGCGGAATGAAGGGCGTCTGGTTCGCCGGGATCACATGCGGCAGGCCGACCGCGATCACGATCACCACGATCGTGAGCTTGATCGCCACCATCAGATTGTTGAAATTCGCCGACATATGCACGCCCACGATCAACACCATCGTGACGAGCGCGATCAGCGCCACGGCGGGAAGATTGAATACCGTGCCGGTCAGCGCGAATTCGTGCAGCCCGTGCACCGCGATGGGCGCGGATGCGAAGGCAGCCGGAACCGGATAGCCGACATATTTCATGAAATCGTTGAAATAGCCGGACCAGCCCACCGCCACCGTCGACGACGCGCCGAGATATTCGAGCACCAGGTTCCAGCCGATGAACCAGGCGAGGAACCGGCCCATCGTCGCGTAAGTATAGGTGTAGGCGCTTCCGGCGACCGGGATCATCGAAGCGTATTCGGCGTAGCAGAGCCCTGCGAAGAGGCAGCCCGCGCCCGCGATGGCGAACGAAATCACGACGCCCGGCCCCGCATAACTCGCCGCCGCGTGACCGGTGATGACGAAGATGCCCGCGCCGATGATGGCGCCGATGCCGAGTGCGATCAGATGCACGGGCCCGAGCGCGCGTTTGAGTTCGAATTCCTCTGCGACAGGATTTTCCGGAATGCCGGCCATGGTGCCCCTCTGACGCTGAGCCGCGGGGATGGCGCGGCGGATTCGCCCCGGCCACACTCTGGCATGGGCCGCCCCCCGCGGCTAGCGGGCAGATAGCGCGCGGGCGGCCCCCGACAATTCGTTCAGATCGTCCGTGAGCGCGCGCAGCAGGAAGGGCAGGGCATCGAGATGCGCGGCCGGATTGGCCTTGGCGAAGGATTCGATGTGGGTTTGAAGCGCGCCCAGCGATGCATCGAGTTCGTCCGGCGTCGACGCTGCGGTTTCGCCTTCGAGCAATCGTTTTGTCGCGTCCAGACGGGCGCGCACGGCGCCGATGAAGGGCAGCGCCCTCTCGCGCAATTCCGGCGCGTTTTCGAGCGCGCGCGCGATGAAACTGACGGAGCCGTGTACGCGGCCCGCCGCCGCGACGAGCCGGTTCTCCGGCGATTCCGTTTCGCCATTGCGTTTCTGTCTGACGCCGCGCGCGATGACAGTTGCTTCGCGCAATTCGCGGCGGATGCGCAACGAGAGTTTCGCGAAACTCTCGCGCGACTCGGCGTCGCTGCGCCAGGACAGCGCGAAATATTTGAACA
>DATIZS010000420.1:0-3488 GCA_035516955.1 Rhizomicrobium sp. | reverse complement strand
TGCCGAGGCATGGCAGAACGCGTCGCCCCCGTTCTCGAGGGTGATGAACCCGTAGCCCTTGGTGGAATTGAACCATTTCACAGTGCCTTTGGCCGAGGCCATGGCGAGGGGCTGCTGGCCGCCATTATCGAAATTTGACATGAGTTTGCCGATGTAACCTGCCGGGTGCCAATCTCGGACGCGTCGAACCCCCTCCGGCGGGGAGGTTGCCGCGACAAACTGCATCATGCCTAGAAGTTTTGCCTCTCTGCAACGGGGGCCGACCGGGAATTGGCCTTGGGGCTGGCTTTTTTGGCAGGATGTGGCGCGGTTCGCGCGGTGATTTCCGTCAAAGATACGCCGCAAAGCCGGGGTCAAACTGCTTGAGGAAGGGCATTATTTCAGGACTGGGGAGTTCACGATGAAGCGCCTTCTCCTGGCGGGCGCCGCCATCGCGGCACTGGCGGCCGCGCCTGCCTATGCGGATTCCAGCGATCATCATTGGAAATCCGGCTCCGGCGATCATTCCGCCGATTCGGGCCATCACGGCGGCACGCAAGGCGGTTCGCCGGGAAGCTGGTCCGGCGCTTCGCATGGCGGCAATCCCTCCGGCGGCGACAAGGGCAATCAGGGATCGCAAGGCGGCAACTCGCCCAACGTCACCGGCGGTTCGCATGGCGATCATCACGACGGCACGCATGACGAAGGCGGCGAAGATCACGGTACGTCGAGCGGCGGCGGAAATCCGTTCATCGGCGGGCCCAAGGGCGGCGATCACGGCGATCATGATTCCGGCGACCACGATCATGGCGATCAGGATCACGGCGATCACGATCACGGCAATGGTCCCGGATTCTCCGGCGGCGATCATCACGAAGCGCCGGGCGCGATCACCACGCACGATCACATCGTCATCGAGCCGCATGGCACGCGTCCGCCCAATTGGGATCACCCGCCGCATCATTTCGACCGCCACGAATACGAGCGCAATTTCGTCTCGCCGCACCGCTATCACTGGAAGCATTATCACCGCCCGAACGGCTGGTATTTCCATCATTGGATGTTCGGCGAGGTCCTTCCGGCCTTCTTCTGGACGCAAGATTACTGGATCGACGATTGGTGGGATTTCGAGCTGCCGCCGCCGCCTTACGGCTATCGCTGGGTGCGGGTGGGCGACGACGCGCTGCTGGTGAATATTTACAGCGGCGAAGTCCTGCAGGTGGTTTACGACCTGTTCGACTGAAGCAGTGCCGGCTTCGGTTTATCCGTCGTCGTCATGGCCGCCCCCGTGGCGGCCATCCATAACCTCGCTTCAATACGGAGTGTATGGGTGGCCGGGACCCGCCTACGCTTTCAGCTTCGGCGGGCAAGCAAGCCCGGCCATGACGGTGCGAAGATAAGTAGCGCTCCAATTGAGAACCAACGCGGCTCTAATAAAAACGCGGGACATTATTCAAACTCGTCTATTGATTAAGGTCTGTGAAAGGCTCCGGGCTTAGACTTCGGGGCCTTTCATTGCTATGGCCGGCGTGATGCAATCGCGTTCCGGTCCGTTCGAAGGCCCGCCATGTCCAGACCTGAACCGCGCCCGAGATTCGAGGAAGTGCCGCAAAGCGCGCGGCTGATGTCGCTCGCCGCCGCCGTCGAGAAGCTCTCCGCCGCCGACGGCATGGAGGGCATCATCGCCACCGTGCGCGACTGCGCGCGCGCGATCTCCGGCGCCGACGGCGTCAGCTTCGTGCTGCGCGACGAGGGCCAATGTCATTACGTCGAGGAAGACGCGATCGGTCCGCTCTGGAAGGGCAAGCGCTTTCCGCTCACCGCCTGCATCTCGGGCTGGTGCATGCTGAACGATTCCGCCGCCGTCATTCCCGACATCTATCTCGACGCGCGTATCCCGCATGACGCCTACCGCCCGACTTTCGTGAGAAGCCTCGTCATGGTGCCGGTGCGCGCGAAAGAGCCCATCGCCGCCATCGGTTCCTATTGGAGCCATGTGCGCGATTTCGACGACATGGAAGTGGCGATGCTCGAAGCGTTGTCGCGCTCGACGGCCGCCGCCATCTCCGCGGTGCAGGCGCGCGAGCGCCAAGCGCGGCTTCAGGCCGAGCTCGCCCATTACGGGCGCATGAACGAGATGAGCCAGATGGTGTCGGCCTTCGCCCATGAGCTCAACCAGCCGCTCACCGCCGCCAACAATTATCTGCGCGCGGCCAAACGCCTGCACGAGAGTGAAAACGGTTCGGAAAAACTCGCGGAGCTGATTTCGAAAGCCGACGGCCAGTTCAGCCGCGCCTCCGACATCATCAAGCGCATCCGCGGCTTTGCCGCCAAGGCCGGCCCCAGCCAGTCGGCGGAAGACGTGGCCGCGCTGATCGCGGAAGCGGCCGAACTGGCCCGCCTCGATCCGCGCCATAGGGGCGTGGAGCTCATCCTCGACATCGAAGAGGGCCTGCCGCGCGCGCGGATAGACAAAGTGCAGATCCTGCAGGTGCTGCTCAATCTGATGCGCAACGCCTTCGAGGCGATGGACGGGCGCGCGCGGAAGCGCGTCACGATCTCGGCGGCGCGGCGCGGCCAGATGGTGGAGATGGCCATCGCCGACACCGGCCCGGGCCTCGCGCCGGAAGTGGCGGAGCATCTTTTCCAGCCATTCGTCACCACCAAGGAATCGGGCATGGGCGTGGGCCTATCGATTTGCCGCACGCTGGTGGAATCGCTGGAGGGGCGGCTCTGGTACGAAGAAGGCCTCAATGGCGGCGCCGAGTTCCGCTTCACGGTTCCCATTGCCAATTGAGGGCCGGCTTCGATTTTTCTTCGAATCCGCGCGCCGAGCCGCCATAATGGCCCCGCGATGGACGAAAGACTCACAACCCTCGAACGCGCCTTCCAGCTCGCCAAATCCGGAGATTGCGCCTCCGTGGCCCAGATCCGCGAGCGGCTGAAGAAGGAAGGCTATAGCGACTGGCAATCGCACACCAAGGGCCCTTCGATCCGCGCCCAGCTCAACGCGCTCTGCGCCGACGCGGTCAAGGCCAAGAGCGGAACCGACGCCTGATTTCGCGGGGCCCGCTTTCTGCTAGTCTCGCCTTCTGGAAACGGGAGGCCGGAGATGACGCACAAGGGAAGCTGTTTTTGCGGCGCGGTTGCGATCGAAACCGAAGGCGAGCCGGAAGGCATGGGCTATTGCCATTGCCGTTCGTGCCGCTCGTGGTCGGGCGGGCCGGTCAATGCCTTCAGCCTGTGGAAGCCGGCATCCGTGCGCGTCACCAAGGGCGCGGAGAACATCGCGACCTACGCCAAGACGCCGGGCAGCCAGCGCAAATATTGCAAGCTCTGCGGCGGCCATCTGATGACCGGGCACCCTTCGCTCGGCCTCATCGACGTGTTCTCGGCCACGATCCCCACGCTCGCCTTCAAGCCGGGGCTGCATGTGAATTATTCAGAGACCGTGCTTCACATGAAGGACGGCTTGCCCAAGTTCAAGGATTTCCCGGCCGATTTCGGCG
>DATIZS010000419.1:0-6831 GCA_035516955.1 Rhizomicrobium sp. | reverse complement strand
CCGAGTTCCTCGCCAACATGTCGCACGAGCTGCGCACGCCGCTGAACAGCATCCTGATCCTCGGCCAGCAGCTCACCGAAAATCCGGACGGCAACCTCACCGTCAAGCAGGTCGAATTCGCGCGCACCATCCACGGCGCGGGCACCGATCTGCTCCATCTCATCACCGACATCCTCGATCTTTCGAAGATCGAATCGGGCACGGTGACGGTGGATGCCGAAGAGGTGCAGCTCGCAAGCCTCGCCGACGCCGTCTCGCGCCAGTTCCAGCACGAGGCCGAGCGCCGCCATCTCGCCTTCGACGTGCGCATCGATCAATCGCTCGACCGCAACATCGTCACCGATTCCAAGCGCCTGCAGCAGGTTCTGAAGAACCTCATGTCGAACGCCTTCAAATTCACCGAGCGCGGCAGCGTGCATCTGAGCATCCGCGCCGCAACCGCGGGATGGGGCGCCCAGCACGAGATCCTCAACCAGGCGCCGCTGGTCGTCGCCTTCGAAGTCGCCGATACGGGCATCGGAATTCCGCTCGAAAAACAGAAGATCATCTTCGAGGCGTTCCAGCAGGCCGACGCGTCCACCAGCCGCAAATATGGCGGCACGGGCCTCGGCCTCGCCATCTGCCGCGAGCTTGCGAGTCTTCTGGGCGGCGAACTGACGTTGCGCAGCACGCCGGGCGCCGGGAGCACGTTCACGCTTTATCTGCCGGTCGCTTACAGCGGCCCCACCTCCCTTCCGCGGCCCGGCACGTCGGGCGGCACCCAATACACCGAGCTTCTGAAGGTCGAGCGCGCGGTCGAGCGCGTCATCGAGCGCGTCGCCGACGATCGCGATTTCATCCATCAGGGCGATCCGGTTCTCCTCGTGGTCGAGGACGAGCCGCATTATGCGCGCCTGCTCGTCGATGTGGCGCGCGCGCAGGGCTTCAAGGTGCTGGCGACGGCGCGCGGCGGCGAAGCGCTCGATCTCGTCAAACAATTCGAGGTGAGCGCGATCTCACTCGACATCTTCCTGCCCGACACGGTGGGCTGGAACATCCTGAGCCATCTGAAGCAGAACCCCGCGACGCGCCACATTCCGGTGCAGATCGTCACCTCCGACGACGACCGCCAGCACGGGCTGGCGCGCGGCGCCTTCTCGTTCCTCTCCAAGAACGGCGACGCGCATGCGCTCGAAAACGCCTTCGCGCGCATCCGCAGCTACACCGCGCGCACGACCAAGCGCCTGCTCGTCGTGGAAGACAACCCGGCCGAGCAGATGAGCATCCGCGAGCTTCTCGGCCACGACGATCTGGAGATCGCGGGCGCCGAGACCGGACGGGAATGCCTGGAGAAGCTCCGCAGCGAACCCTTCGACTGCATCATCCTCGATCTCAGGCTGCCCGACATGTCGGGTTTCGATCTTTTGAAACAGATCGCGGCCGATCCCGATCTGTCCGACATCCCGGTCGTCGTCTTCACCGGCCGCGAGCTTTCGGCGGAAGAGGACACGCAGCTCCATTCGGTCGCGCGCAGCATCGTCGCCAAGGGCGTGGAATCGCCCGAGCGGCTGCTCGACGAGACGGCGGTGTTCCTCCACCGCGTGCTGGCGCGGCTTCCGGAAGAAAAACAGCGCATGCTCGACCGCCTGCACGATTCCGACGAAATCCTCGCCAAACGCACGGTGCTGCTGGTCGACGACGATGCGCGCAATGTCTTCGCGCTTTCGAGCGTGCTGGAGCGCCGCGGCATGAAGGTCCTCACCGCGACGACGGGCAACGAAGCCATCCAGCTCGTGGAATCGACGCCCGGCCTTTCCATCGTGCTGATGGACATCATGATGCCCGGCATGGACGGCTATCAGGCGATCGGCGCCATCCGCGCCAATCCCGTGTGGCGGCGGCTGCCCATCATCGCGCTGACGGCCAAGGCGATGAAGGGCGATCGCGAGAAATGCCTCGAAGCCGGCGCGTCCGACTATCTCGCAAAGCCCGTGAACACCGAGCAGCTTCTGTCGACGCTCAGAAGCTGGCTCCATCGCTGAGAAAGGCGCGCGACGATGGAGGAACCGGTCAACATCTTGCTGGTCGACGATCAGCCGGCGAAGCTTCTCACCTACAAGGCGATCCTGGCCGAGCTGGGCCAGAATCTTCTCGCCGCCGGAAACGCGCGCGACGCGCTCGAAATCCTGCTCCGGCACGAGATCGCCATCGTCCTTGTCGACGTTTATATGCCCGACACCGACGGCTTCGAGCTCGCCGCGATGATCCGCGAGCATCCGCGCTACCGCGACACGGCCATCATCTTCATCTCCGCGATCCTGTTGAACGACATCGACCGTTTGCGCGGCTACGAGATGGGCGGCGTCGATTACGTGTCCGTGCCCGTGATACCGGAGGTGCTGCGCGCCAAGGTTTCCGTCTTCCTCGATCTCTACCGCAAGACCCGCGAACTGGAACGCCTCAACGGCAGGCTGGAGATCCGCGTCGCCGAGCGCACCGCCGAGCTGCGCCAGAGCGAACAGTTGCGCCGGCTCGCGCTTGCCGCCGGCAACATGGGCTCGTGGGAGTGGGATGCGCAAACCCGCATCCTCGCCTGGGACGAAGGCCACGCGCAGATCTTCGGCATCGAGGCGGGCCGCGCGAAAGCCTCGCGCGAGGCGCTGGGCAAACTCATCCATCCCGACGATCTTCTCCGCGTGCTCGATACGCTGAAGACCGTCAGGGCGGATTCATCCACGCTGCGCGCCGAATTCCGCATTCTGCGCCCCGACGGCGAGGTGCGCTGGTGCGTGGGCGCAGCCGCCGCGAGCTTCAGCGAGCGCGAAGAGCTTCTGCATGTGAGCGGCGTCACGGTCGACATCACCGAGCGCAAGCGCTCCGAAGAGCGCCAGGCGCTTCTGGCCGAAGAGGTCGATCATCGCGCGCGCAACGTCATCAGCGTGGTCCAATCGGTGCTGCGCATCACCCGCGCCGATTCGATCGGCGAATATATCTCTGCCGTCGACGGCCGGATCAACGCGCTTTCGACGGCACACCGGTTGCTTGCGAGCGCGCGCTGGGAAGGCGCGGATCTGCGCCGCCTGGTCAGCGAGGAATTCGCGCCCTATCAGAACGGCGAGACGGAGCGCGTCATCATCGAGGGTCCCGATGTGCTGCTGGCGCCTGCCATGGCGCAAACGACCGCGCTTGCGCTGCACGAACTCGTCACCAATGCCGCCAAGCACGGCGCGCTCAGCGAGGATGGCGGCAGCGTCGCGCTGACCTGGCGGCTCACGCCCGATCGCATCGATTTCTCATGGACCGAAACGGGCGGGCCGCCCGTCACGCCGCCCAAGCGCAGCGGCTATGGCACGCGGATATTCAAGGCCGGCATCGAACAGCAGCTCAAAGGCGCCGTCGAATTCTTCTGGGAGCCGGACGGCTTGAAATGCCTTCTGTCCATTCCGCTGCGCGACGATGCGGGGCCTTTGCCCACGCGGGAAACACCCGCGCGGGACGAAGCGCGGGGCGCAGGCCGCGCCAAGCCGGTCCTGCTCGTGGAGGATGAACCGACCGTTTCCATCATGCTCGCCGATCTCATCGCGGGCTTCGGCCATGCGGTGGACGGACCGCACAACAAATTCTCCGATGCCATGCGGGCCGCAAGCGCCAACGAGCTTTCGGCCGCGGTGCTCGATGTCAATGTCGGCGGCCAGAAGGTCTATCCGCTCGCGGACCTGCTCGCGCGACGCCGCATTCCCTTCGTCTTCGTCACCGGCTACAGCGCCGACAGCATCGACCGCCGCTTCGCCCATGTGCCGGTGCTGCAGAAGCCGGTCGATCCGCAGATGTTGCGTGCGGCTCTCGCCGCGCCGTTGCTCAAGATGGCCAGGCCTTCCGCCGAGCGCGCCTGCGCGGCGTCGCCGCATTCGTCCTGAAAAACGGCTGCGCTCAATGGCGCTTGAAATATTGAACGGCCCGCTCGTGTTTTTCGGCGGCCGCCCGCGTTGAAAACGTCCCGAGATTGCGGCGCCGTCCGGTCTTGGGATTTTTCTTGCGCGAATAGAGCCTGTATTGGCCCGATTTCAGTTTGCGGATCATGGATTTGTGACCTCCGTTCCGTGAGGCGCGCTAGGGCATTTTTTCCAGTTTGTTGCGCGCGGTTTGAAGCGAGCCGGCCGAGCGCTGCAGATCGGCCCAGGGATCGGCGCGCGACAGAAGCGCAGGCGCCGTGCGCAAGGTGAAGGACAACGGGTCGAGGCCCTTGCGCAATTGCGTCCATTCGAGCGGCGTGGCGACAGGCGCATGGGGCCGCGCGCGCGGACACCAGGGCGCAATCGCGGTCGCCGTCCTGTCGTTGCGCAGATAATCGAGGAAGATTTTGCCGGCGCGCGATTTCTTGGCCATCGTCGTCGTCATCGTATCGGGATTGTCGCGCGCGAGCGCCACGCAAAGCCTGCGCGCGAAATCCTTCACCTCAGACCAATCGAGGCTCTTGCCGCGCGCGGCCGCAACCGCGGCGACGACATGCATGCCCTTGCCGCCTGTGGTTTTCACGAACGGTTCGAGCCCGCAGGCCTTGAACCGTTCGCGCAACTGTTTCGCGGCGCCGATCACGGCATCGAACTTCACATCCGGCGCCGGATCGAGATCGATGATGACGCGCTCGGGCACGTCCGGATCGTCCTTCTTCGCGCCCCAGGGATGGATTTCCAATACGGCGGCCTGCGCCAGGCTTATCAGCCCTTCGAGATCGTCGATGGCGAGATAGGGCTTGCCTTCGCCTTTCACCTTGATATCGCGGCCCGCGATTCCCTGTTTGTTGGCATGACGCTGGAAGAATTTCTGTCCTTCGATTCCGTCGGGCGCGCGCAGCATGGAGATCGGCCGGCCCGCCACATGCGGCAGGATGCGCTTGGCGAAGGCTTCGTAGTGGCGCGCGAGATCGCCCTTGGTGAAGGCGGGATCGGGCTTCGCCGCAGGCCACAATTCCTTCTCCGCATGAGTAATGACCAGCCCCGCGATTTCGAGCGGATCGTCTTTTTTTCTGCGCATCGTTCCGGCTTCCTTCCGTTGCGCGGCGGGCTGGGCTTCCACCACGACCGCGCGCGCCGGCTTGTCCTCGCGCAGGCCCTTGAAGCTCGCCTGCCGGAGCAGCCCCGCCGATGTGAACGTTCCGAACTCCACTTCGGACACGAGCTTGGGCTCCACCCAGTGCACATCGCGCGTATGCGGCGGGGCATCGTGAAACGGCGCAGACGCGCGTTCGAGCGGTTTGAGTTTCGCGAGCAGGGCTTTCGCCGATCGCGCATTGAAGCCCGTTCCCACGCGGCCGAGATAGACGAGCTTTCCCTCCCGATGGGCGCCGACCAGAAGCGAGCGCAGCTTGGCGGCGGTGCCCCACCAGCCGCCGATCACCACCTCCTGCCCCGCGCGGCACTTCGATTTCACCCAATCGTCGCCGCGACCCGAGCGGTAAGGCGCATCCAGACGTTTGGAGACGACGCCTTCGAGCTTCATGCGGCAGGCGGCATCGAGAATGGCTTCGCCGCCGGTTTCGAAATGGCCGACGTAACGGATATGGCGCGCGCGCCGCGCATGGCGCTTGAGAAAACTTTCGAGTCTCTCCTTGCGCAGCGAAAGCGGCGCATCGCGCAGATCGCCGCCATCGGCATAAAGAAGATCGAAGACAAAATAGACGAGGGCCGCCGTTTTCTCTTCGGATAGCGCGCGCTGCAACGCCGCGAAATCGGAAACGCCGTCCTTGTTCAGCGCCACGATCTCGCCATCGAGCAGGCAATCGGGAAGCGATGATCCCTCATTTGCGATTTCGGGAAAGCGGGCCGCCCAATCGAGCCCGCGCCGCGTCAGAAGCTGCGCATCTGCGCCGGCCACGCGCATTTCGATGCGATAGCCGTCGAATTTCACTTCATGGATCCAGCCCGGACCCAAGGGCGGCTTTTCGAGGATGCGGCAAAGCTCGGGCGCCACGAATCGCACAAGCCGCGCCTTTTCGCCTATTTCTTCCGCACGCTCTTTTTTTTTGAGCCGGCCGCTCGCAGCGCGGCGAGCTTGCGTTTGCGTCTTTTGTGCTCGGCGATTTCGCGCATGCTGCGCCCCGTCTTCACCGACGTGTCGATGGCGGCGAGTATGTCGGATTTGCCGCGCCTTGCATATCGGTCGCGCTCCTTGATGAGAAGCCAATTGTGGCGGATTTTGCGGCCGGGCTTTGCGGGCCGGTCTTTCATGCGCACCAGCGCCCAGCCGCCCTTGAGCCGCTCGCCCTCGAGCGCGATCTTGAGATGGCCGTCCGCCAGCGCGTCTTCCGGCTTCTGCGCGCCTTGCGGCAGCCAGACCCCGCGATCCCACAATTGCACCGTGCCCCCGCCATATTCGCTTTGCGGAATCGTGCCCTCGAACGTTCCATATTCGAGCGGATGATCCTCGACCTCGACCGCGAGCCGTTTCACGGCCGGATCGGGCGAAGGCGCCTTCGTGACCGCCCAGGATTTGTAGACGCCGTCGAGTTCGAGCCTCAGATCGTAATGCAGCCGCGTGGCATCGTGGCGCTGCACGACGAAGCGGCGAAGTTTTCGCCGCGCGCGCGCGATCTTTCCCTTCGGCTCCGCGGTCAGAGCGAAATCGCGCTTCGCGCGATAGTCCTTCAGCCGAGCCATCGGCTTATGGACCCGTGCGCCCATACGTTATCGTTTCAAACCTCCGTGCAGGCTCCTTCAATGTGCGCCCGCGAAAAGAAGCGGACACACGATCAATAGCAGAATGCAACCGGCAAGACCCGCGACAAAGACCGCGCGCTGCCATGGCCTGTTGAGCACGATCGCGCCCGGCCGGGCTTTCGCGGCGGGATAATGG
>DATIZS010000418.1:0-4391 GCA_035516955.1 Rhizomicrobium sp. | reverse complement strand
TGGCCGATGCCGGTGCGGCCCGGCAGCGGATGTTTCGCCAGCGTTTCGGCAAGCTTGTTCAGCTTGCCCGGCGCGCGGCGGCGCTCGATATGGCCGTCCACCAGCGTGGCGATGCCGGCGGAGTCGTAGCCGCGATATTCGAGCCGCCGCAGCGCTTCGAGGATGACGGGCGCCGCGTCCTCGCGCCCCGCAATGCCGACGATGCCGCACATGCTATGTCTTTCCCTTGGCCGCTTTTTCGGCCTTCTTCCGTGTACGGAATTTCTCCGCCCAGCCGGAAACCTCGCGCTGCTCCGCCCGCGTCACCGCCAGCGCATCCTTGCCGACATTCTTGGTGATCACCGAGCCCGCGCCGACATAGGCGCCATCCGCAACCTTCACCGGCGCCACCAGCGCGGTGTCCGAGCCGATGAAGGCGCCCGCGCCGATATCGGTGAAATATTTGTCGAAGCCATCATAGTTGCAGGTGATCGTGCCGGCGCCGAGGTTGGCGCCCTCGCCCACGCGTGCATCGCCGATATAGGCAAGGTGATTGGCCTTCGCGCCTTTCTCGATGCGGGCCATCTTCACTTCCACGAAATTGCCGATGTGGACGTCTTCTTCGATCACCGCACCGGGCCGCAGACGCGCGTAAGGACCCACGATCGCGCCCCTGCCCACCTCCGCGCCCTCGAGATGCGAGAACGCCTTGATGACGGCGCCCGAGCGCACGATCACGCCCGGCCCCATCACCACATACGGACCGAGCTGCGCATCGGGCTCGAGCACCGTGTCGTGGCTGAGATAGACCGTCTCCGGCGCCGTCATGCCGACGCCGGCGTCGAGCGCCTTGCCGCGCAGGCGGCTCTGCATGGCGCGCTCGGCATTGGCGAGCTCGGCGCGGGAGTTCACGCCCATCACCGTGATCTCGTCGGTGACCGTGACGGCACAGCGCACGCCGTCCTGTTTCGCAATCAGCGGCACTTCGGGAAGGTAGTATTCGCCCTGCGCATTGGCGTTGCCGAGCTTGTTCGCCCAGGCGAAGAATTTCTGCGCATTGGCGGCGGAGTACGTGCCCGCACAACACAGATCGACCGCGCGCTGGGCCGGCGTCGCATCCTTGCACTCGACGATGCGCTCGAGCATGCCCTCCGCGTCCAGGATCACGCGGCCGTATTGCGCCGGATCCTTCGGGCGGAAGGCGACGATCGAGAGCCCGACCTTCTCCGCCGACGCGAGCGACTCCCCCATCATCGCGGATTGCGCCAGCGGCATGTCGCCATTGTTCACAAGAAGCGAGCCGTCGAAGCCTGCGAGCGCGCGCGCCGCAGACGCCGCCGCATGGCCTGTGCCCAGCTGCCGTTCCTGCACCGCGCTCTCGGCCTCCAGGCTTGCCGCAAAGCCGCGCACCTCTTCCATATGCGGCGCCACCACCACGACGATGCGTGCGATGCCCGCGCCCTTCATCGCCGCGATGACATGGCCCAGTATCGGAAGGCCCGCGATCTCGTGCATCACCTTGGGCCTGGCGGACTTCATCCGCGTGCCCTGGCCTGCCGCCAGTATGACCCCCGCGCGCGCGGTCATGCACCGATCCTGCGGTTGAATTGAGCCGTCTGCATTTGCGATAACCCTTGTCCAAATCAAGGCAAAATGACGATTTGCAACATTATATTGCGCCCAAATTCCTGCCGGTCCATGAAGCGGGCAGCATGAGCAAGCTTCCCGCCCTGATCTTCGACCTCGACGGCACGCTGGTCGATACCGCACCCGACCTCTTGGCCGCGACAAATGCCGTGCTCCTGCAGGAGGGACGCCGGCCGGCGAACACGGACGATTTGCGCTATCTCGTCGGCCATGGCGCGAGCGCGATGCTGGCCGAAGCCTTCAAGCGCACGGGCGAGCCTGCGCACCCCGAACGCCTGCCCGCGCTGATCGACGCCTTCATCGTGCATTATCGCGAACACATCGCCGATGCGAGCGTTCCCTTTCCCGGCGTGCCCGAGACGCTGGCGGCGCTCGCGGCGGAAGGCGCGCGCATGGGCGTGCTCACCAACAAGCCGCAGGAACTGGCCGAGCCGCTGCTGGAGATGCTGGGCCTTTCCCGTTTCTTCGGCGCCATCCACGGCGCCGGCCGCTTCTCCTACGTGAAGCCCGACCCGCGCGTGTTTCATCACGTGGTGGAGGAGCTCGCGGGGCATGCGAATGCGCCCGCCATGATGATCGGCGACAGCACGACCGACGCCGTCACCGCGCGCGCCGCCAACGTGCCGGTGATACTTCTCAGCTATGGCTACACGCCCGATCCGGTCGAGACTCTCGGCCCCGATGCGGTCACCGGCGATTTCGGCGAAATCCCGGTTCTGGTGCGAAGGCTGATGGCCTCGAAGCGGACGTGACCTTGCCCCGCGCTTGACGGATTTGCGGCTCGCGCCCTATAGGGCGGCTCCCGGGCGCGTAGCTCAGCGGGAGAGCACTCCCTTCACACGGGAGGGGTCACAGGTTCAATCCCTGTCGCGCCCACCATTATCACGCCGAAACAGAGAGCGTACTCGCACGCAGCACATGCGCTTGCGCGTCCGGACTCGACGCATCGATCCTGATCCAGTTCTCCGGCTCCCGGATATGGCGCAGTTGCGTGCGCAGGACTTCGACGGTCGCGTCCGAGGCATCGTGACGGCGCGAAGCGATGCGCCGCTCGAGCACGTCCACCGGCGCGGCGAGCCACAGACCCTTGAACGGCACGCCGGCGCGGCGCGCGGCCGCCTCGACCGCTTCGCGCTCGAACGGTTGCCCGAACACGGCATCGGCGATCGCTACATATCCGCCGCGCGCAACGGTCTCGACGCGCTGGATCAGCGCGGCATAGACCTTCGCGGTGAATTCGCGCGCATAGGCTTCCTGCGGCAGGCGCGTGAGATCGTCCGCGCCCCATAGCGACTTGCGGATGACATCGGTGCGCACGACGATGGCGCCCGGCGCGCAGCCGAGCAAAGGCGCGATGCTCGCCGCCAGCGTGGACTTGCCCGTGCCGGAAAGCCCGGCGATGGCGACGATTCGTCCCTGGCGCGGCGCGAGATAGCCGATCGCGCGATCGAGCAGGCGGACCGCTTCGCGATGCCGCTCTTCCCGGTCCGCGGCGCCGAATTTCGCCGCGCTGACCGCGACATGCGCTCGCACCGCTGCCCGGCACGACAGGAAGAGCGGCATTGCGCCGAGCCCCGAATAGTCGCCGCTGCGTTCGAGATAGCGGTTGAATACCGCATTCGCCAACGCCCTGAGATCGCGGCTGTCGAGATCCATCAGCAGGAAAGCGAGATCGTAGAGCACGTCGATGCAGGAGAAGTCGTCGCGGAATTCGATGGCGTCGAACAGCACGGGGCGGCCCTCGACGAGACAGATGTTGTTGAGATGCAGATCGCCGTGGCAGCGCCGCACGCAGCCGCTGTCGCGCCGTGCTTCCAGCAATCCGCGCAACCGCGCCTGCTCCGAATTGGCCAGAGACAGCCAGCGCTCGATCTTCGCCGGATCGAACGGCGCACCCATCATCGACACGAACATCCGGCCACATTCGGCGATGACCTCTGCGATACCGGCCGCGCCGCCGAAGCCCTTCGTCACTTCGGCGCTTGCGTGAAACGCCGCGATCCGCTCGGCCAGCGTCCGCATCAGCGGCAGATCGAGCGCACCGCGCTTGCGCATCTCTTCCAGCAGCGACTGCTGATCGAAGCGGCGCATCGCCACCAGCCAGTCGATGGCGCCTTCCTGTTCGCCGGCCGCGCCGATGCGCAGCGTGCCGCCTTCGCGGATCAGCGGCCGCACCTCGAGATAAAGCTCCGGCGCGGTGCGGCGATTGACGGCGAGCTCGGCCTCGCACATCGCCCTGCGCTTCTCGGGCGTGGAGTAGTCCATATAGTCGTAGCGCACGGCACGCTTGAGCTTGTAGGCGCGCCCGCCCGCGAGGAAGACGATCGATCCGTGGGTGGAATGGCGCTCGACCGGGCCCGCCGTCAGGCCATAGGCGGCGGGTGTGGAGAGAAAGTCGACGATCTCTGTCTGGTCGTCCGCCATGCGCGGATTCTACCACGCCTGCGCCGCCCGGTTTGCGATGGGTCAAGCAAAAACCCGCCCGCGCAAACGCGCGAGCGGGCTTCGTGCAAGTTGCCTTATTGGTGCGTGACCTGGCCTGGCACCTGATTGTCGATGCCGGGGCGGGCATAGCGCGGATTGTCGGGATCGATGTTTTCGCGGGCCTGCTGTTCGGCCTCGCCGCGTCCGCCGTTCATGTCGGCGGGGCCACGTTCCCACATGCCGTCGCGCAGGTCGCGCTTCTTCTCTCGCTTGGCCATGTTCGTTCCTCCGTTGGGGACAGGGAGGTAACGGGCATCGAATGCGCTTGTTTCACGGAACCG
>DATIZS010000417.1:0-6156 GCA_035516955.1 Rhizomicrobium sp. | reverse complement strand
CGGCGTAGAACGCCTCCGGCTTCAGGAACAGGCGCTCGCGGTCGAAACTGCCGGCGAGATAGGCCTTGGACAGCGGCGGCCGCTGATAGGGCAAGAACGGCTCGTCGCCCACCAGCGTGAGCGCGCCGTCGAAGCCTTCGGCCCTGAGCGTGGCGATGGCCTGTGCGCCCGCCTGCCCCGCTCCGATAATGACGATCCGTTCCATACGCCTGCCCGTTCGGCCCGGCGCGCTGGCTAGCATGTCCGGCCCGCCTCCCGCTACGGCCTCGTTGAGGGGGCCGCTGGTTCAGGCTAAAAGCTTGAGGATGAAGACGAAAAGGGCTGGGTTCTCGAAGGAGTTGCGGCTTTCGGGCGCTTCCGCCACGGAAGCCTTGGGCGCGCGGATCGCGAGCGGGCTGGGGCCGGGCGTGGGCGTGGCGCTGGAAGGCGATCTGGGCGCCGGCAAGACGACGCTCGCCCGCGCCATCCTGGGCGCGCTGGGGGTTGCGGGCGCGGTGCCGAGCCCCACCTTCACGCTGGTGCAATGCTATGAAACCGCCAAATTTCCGGTGCGTCATTACGATCTCTACCGGATCGAACGCGAAGCGGAGCTGGATGAATTGGGTCTCGATGAAGCCCTGGACGAAGGGGCGGTTCTGATCGAATGGCCGGAGCGCGCGGGCGCGCGCCTGCCGGAGGATGTTTTGCGGGTGAAGCTTTCGATCCTGCAAGGCGATGCGCGCATCGCCGCGGTTTCGGGGCCCGCGCATTGGGCGAAGATATTCGAGAGTGCGCATGCGCAGTGAAGCGATGAACGAATTCCTGCGCGAAGCGGGATGGGGTGAAGCGGCGAAGGAGCCGCTGGCGGGCGACGCTTCGACGCGCCGCTATGTCCGGCTGCGCCGCGGCGGCGAGACGGCGCTGTTGATGGACCAGCCGCAGGATGCCGAAGCGCCGAGCGCGCCCGCCCACGCCAGCGCCGAGGAACGCCGCGCGCTCGGCTATAACGCGGTCGCGCGGCTTGCCGGCGCCGATTGCGAGCGTTTCATCGCGGCCTCCGAATTCCTGCGCAGGAAAGGCCTGAGCGCGCCGGAGATTTACGCGGCGCACGCGGCGGAGGGCTTCGTGCTGATCGAGGATTTCGGCGACACGCTATATTCCGATGTTCTGGCGCGGGGCGAAGACGAGCATGCACTCTACGCGAACGCCATCGATGCGCTCGCCAAGCTGCATGAGGCGCAAGCCCCGGCGAGCCTGCCGCGCGGCAAGCCGCTCTTCGCCTATGACGAAACAGCACTTCTGGCCGAGACCGATCTGATGACCGACTGGTTTCTGCCGCTGGCGCTGGGGCGCAAAGCACGTCCCGACGAGATCGCCGAGCATCGCGCGCTCTGGCAGGGCGCGCTCGAACCCGTGCTCGATGCGGCGCCGGTTTTCGTGCATCGCGATTATCATGCGCAGAATTTGCTCTGGCTGGGCGGGCGCGAGGGCGCCGCGCGCGTCGGCCTGATCGATTTCCAGGACGCGGTGGCGGGCACCAGAAGCTACGACCTCATCTCGCTGCTCGAAGATGCGCGGCGCGATGTCTCGCCCGAACTCGCCGAAACGATGACGAAGCGCTATCTCGCCGCCGTCGACGCGGACGAGGAATCCCATCGCGCCGAAATGGCGGTGATGGCGGCGCAGCGCAACGCCAAGATCGCGGGCATTTTCGCGCGGCTTTACTTGCGCGATTCCAAGCCGCGCTATCT
This sequence comes from Rhizomicrobium sp., assembly GCA_035516955.1. GTDB lineage: Bacteria > Pseudomonadota > Alphaproteobacteria > Micropepsales > Micropepsaceae > Rhizomicrobium. Next base: position 4,426 of record DATIZS010000417.1, on the reverse strand, counting down.
TTCCTATCTGCCGCGCGTGTGGGGCTATCTCAACCGCGACCTCGCCCATCCCGCGCTGTCATCGCTCAGAACGTGGTACGACAAGACGATCCCCCTCGAACGCCGCGGCAATCCGCAAATGGGAGAGACGGTGTGACGGGGCCGACGCGCGCGATGGTGATGGCGGCGGGGCTCGGCACGCGCATGCGCCCGCTCACCAACAACCGCCCGAAGCCGCTGGTCGTCGTGCATGGCAAGACGCTGATCGATCACGCCATCGACCGGCTCGTGGCGGCGGGCGTCACCATGATCGTCGTCAATGTGCATTATCACGCCGACCAGCTGAAGGCGCATCTCGCCAAACGCAAGGATGTCGAGATCCGCATCTCCGACGAGAGCGATCAGCTGATGGATTCCGGCGGCGGCATCGCGCGCGCGATGCATCATTTCGAGGGCGAGCCCTTCTTCACCCACAATTCGGATTCGGTGTGGGTGGAAGGCACCGGCCGCGCGCTCGACAAATTGAAGGCGCGGTGGAATCCGCAAGCGATGGACGCGCTGATGCTGCTTGCGCCGACCGTGACCTCGCTTTGCTACGAAGGCCGCGGCGATTTCAACATGAGCGCGGACGGGCGGCTTTCGCGCGTCGGCGAACAGAAGGTCGCGCCCTTCGTGTGGACGGGCGTCCAGATCGTGCATCCGCGCCTGTTCGAAGGGCAGAGAAGCGGCAAATTCTCCATCAATCCGCTCTGGGATCGCGCGATCGCCAAGGGCCGGCTGCTGGGCTTACGCCTCGAAGGCGTGTGGATGCATATCGACCGGCCCGATGCGGTGCGGGAAGCCGAGGACTTCCTCGCCGATCTGGCGCCGGCTTAGGCGATGGCGAACGTCTTCACCATTCCGGCGGGCGCGCCCTTCGCCGATACGCTTGTGCGCGGATTGCTGGCCCGCATCGATGCGCGCGATCCGATGGCGCTGTCGCGCGCAAGCATCTATCTGCCGACGCGGCGCGGCGCGCGCACGCTGTCCGAAAGCTTCGCGCGCGTTCAGGGCGGGGCGGCGCTTCTGCCCGACATCCATGCGCTCGGCGAACTCGACGAAGACGAATTCCTGCTCGATCCATCTGCGGAAAACCTCGATCTGCTTCCAAAGGTCAAGCCGATACGCGAGCGAATGCTGCTGGCGCGATTGGTTCTGCGCTGGGATCGTGCGCGCGGCGGCAGCTTGAACTTCGCGCAAAGCGCGGCACTTGCCCGCGGCCTTTCGTCGTTTTTCAGCGAAGTCGAAACGCAAGGCGCGGATCTTTCCAAACTGCAGGACCTTGCACCCGCCGCGCTGGCCGGGCATTGGGCCGAAGTAAAAGAATTCCTTGCCATATTGCGCGAATGGTGGCCGGGCGTTCTTGCCGATGAAAAGGCGATGAGCCCGGCCGCTCATCGCAACGCTTCACTCGCCGCACTGGCGCGACGCTTCGAAAGCAATCCTCCGCAAGAGCCCGTGATTGCCGCGGGCTCGACCGGCAGCATTCCCGCGACCGCGCAATTGCTGCGCGTGATCGCGCAATTGCCGCAAGGTGCGGTGATATTGCCCGGGCTCGACCGCGAACTCGACGAGAAAAGCTGGGCCGAGCTCGATCCCGGCCATCCGCAATTCGGCATGAAGCAGTTGCTCGGCGTGATCGGCGTGGCGCGCAGCGACGTGCGCGACTGGCACGATGCGCTTGCGATGCGCGCGCGCGAAATGCTTCTGCGCGAAGCCTTGCGGCCCGCGCCGACGACCGATGCCTGGCGCGCGCTCGCCGAACATGGCGGCGGCGCCATAGCGGCCGGGCTCGAGGGCCTCTCCATCGTCGAAGCCGCGCATCCCGGCGAGGAATCAGCTTCCATCGCGCTCATGCTGCGCGAAACGCTGGAGACGAAGGACAAGACCGCAGCCCTCGTGACGCCCGACCGCAATCTGGCGCGGCGCGTGGCGGCGGAACTCGGGCGCTGGAACATTTCGATCGACGATTCCGCGGGCCGCCCGCTTTCGCACACCCCGCCCGGCACGTTCCTCATCTTGCTGGCGGAGGCGGCGGAAGCGGAATTCGCGCCCGTGCCGCTGCTGGCGCTCCTGAAACATCCGCTTGCTGCCGGTCGCATGAGTGCGGGCGATTTCCGCGCGCGCGTGCGCGAGCTCGACCGCTTCGTGCTGCGCGGCGTGCGCCCCGACCCCGGATTGAACGGCATCGCGAATGCGATCCGGCAAACGGACGCCAAAGCACTTTCGGCATGGTTCGCGCGTGTGGCCGCGTTCCTGAAACCGCTGGAAGAGATTGCGAACGCCAAAGCGCTCGCGCTCAACGATGCGATTGCCGCGCACATCGAGGTGGCGGAAGGATTGTCCGCGACCGACGAGGAGCCCGGCCCCGCGCGGCTTTATCACGGGCCCGCGGGCGAAGCCGCGGCCGATCTGATCGCCGAATTCTCGCAAAGCTCTACCGATATTCCGCTCGCCGATTTCAAATCCTATGCGGCGCTTTTTGCTTCGCTGGCGCAGGAGCGCGCGGTGCGTCCGGCTTTCGGCAACCATCCGCGGCTTTCCATATTGGGGCCGCTCGAAGCGCGGATGCAGAGTTTCGATCTCGTGGTCCTCGGCGGATTGAACGAGGGCACATGGCCGGCCGCCGCCCCTGCCGATGCGTGGCTGTCGCGCCCGATGCGCAAGACGCTGGGTCTCGAACAGCCGGAACGGCGCATCGGATTGGCCGCGCATGATTTCGCGACGCTGGCGGCGGGCCCGCGCGTCATCCTCACGCGCGCCTTGAAGGAAGAAGGTTCGCCCGCGGTCGCCTCGCGCTGGCTGCAGCGCATCGCGCAATTGTGCAAGGGGCTCGGTGCGCGCCTCGACGCGCATGCGCCTTATGCCGCCTATGCGGCGGCGCTCGATGCGGCGGAAGGACCTGCGAAGCCCGTGGCGCGGCCCGCGCCGCGCCCGCCCGTGTCCGCGCGTCCGCGCAAATTGCCCGTCACCGATATCGAACTCTGGGTGCGCGATCCTTACGCGATCTATGCCAAGCGCATTCTCGATCTCAAGCCGCTCGATGCGCTCGATGCCGAAATCGGGCCGCTCGAACGCGGCAGCGCGATCCACAAGGCGCTGGAGAATTTCGTACGCGCCCATCCCGATGCGCTGCCCGAAAACGCCGAAGCGGAATTGATTGCGCAAGCGGAAAGGATCTTCCGCGCGCAGAACACGCCGGCGTCGGTTTTGGCGCTGTGGATGCCGAGATTCAAACGTGCAGCGCCCGCCTTCCTCGCCATCGAACGGCGCAGGCGCGCTTTGATCGCGCGCGCGCATCTCGAAGCGCGCGGCACGCGGACATTCGCAGGCCCCGCAGGCGAATTCCTGCTTTACGGCTATGCCGACCGCATCGACGAACTGAAATCGGGCGGCGCCGCGATCGTCGATTACAAGACCGGCAAGCCGCCGAGCATCAAGCAGGTGGAGATTCTTCTGGCGTCGCAACTGCCGCTGGAAGGCGCGATCCTTTCCGCGGGCGGATTCGAAAACATCGGCGCGCTCGAGCCGAAAGATCTTCTTTATATTCATTTCGCGGGCAAGAAATCGCCCGTGGAAGAGCAACACACCAAGATCGACGCCGAAACGCTGTCGCGCAAGGCGGCGGAAACACTTGCGCAATGGATCGCGCGCTTCGACGACGAAGCGACCGGTTATACCGCCCGCGACAAAATCGAGCGTGCGCGCGAGCATGGCGATTACGATCATCTGGCGCGCGTGCGCGAATGGTCGCTCACCGGCTGGGAGGACAGCGAATGAGCGCGCTCGAAGCCGCCCATCCGCGCCGCTCGGCCTGGGTCTCGGCCAATGCAGGCTCGGGAAAAACCTGGACGCTCGCCAATCGCGTGGCGCGATTGCTGCTCGATGGGGCGGCGCCCGAGCGCATCCTCTGTCTGACCTACACGAAATCGGCCGCCGCCGAGATGCAGGGCCGCCTGTTCGATCAGCTTGGATCCTGGGCGATGCTGGCCGATACGGAATTGGCGCTGCGCATCCGCGCGATCGGCGGCGAGGCGGACGATCTTGCCCGCGCGCGCAGGCTCTTCGCGCTCGCGCTCGAAACGCCGGGCGGCTTGAAGATCCAGACCATCCATTCCTTCTGCCAATATCTGCTGACGCGTTTTCCGCTGGAGGCCGGTGTCGCGCCCGGATTTCGCGTGCTCGACGATCAGACGGCGCGCGAGCTGGCGCGCGAGGCGCGCGGCCGTGTGCTGGAACTGGCCGGTTCGCATGAAGGACCGCTCGGCGAAGCCGTCGCGCATCTTGTGATGCAGGAAGGCGAATCCAAGCTGCAGAAGATTCTCGATGCGGCGCTGGGCAGCGACCGGCGCAAGTTGGAGCGGTTCTTCGCGAGCCTCGACGGCGACCTGGCCGGCGCCGCGCGCCG
>DATIZS010000416.1:0-2582 GCA_035516955.1 Rhizomicrobium sp. | reverse complement strand
CGGGAATCAGCGCGAAGAGCGCCACGACCAGCATCTCGAACTGCAGGAACAGCGCCGCCCAGGCGCGGTAGAGATAGCCCCTGCCCTCCAGCATGTGGTTGAGGCTGATCGTGACGCCGACGAAGAGCAGCCCCGCCAGCGTGGCCGAGACCTGCGCCACGGTGACGAAATAGTCGTGCCATTGGGCGATGGCTGCCATGCGCGGCCCCGATTCGAGCGGCCTTAATCTACAGCCCAAAGTGGGCAATTGGCAGCACTGCACAAGCAGCCCCGACTTGCTATGGTGCGCCCCTATCGCCGTCCAAGGAGCACCGCCATGAGCGAGCAAAACCAACCCGCCGGCTACGAGCCGCCGAAAGTCTGGACCTGGGACAAGGAATCGGGCGGACGCTTCGCCAATATCAACCGCCCGATCGCGGGCGCGACGCATGAGAAGGTGCTGCCCGTCGGCAAGCATCCCTTCCAGCTCTATTCGCTGGCGACGCCCAACGGGGTGAAGGTGACGGTGATGTTCGAGGAGCTGCTCGCCCTCGGTTTCAAGGACGCGGAATACGACGCCTGGCTGATCAATATCGGCTCGGGCGATCAGTTCGGCTCGGGCTTCGTCGAGATCAACCCGAACTCCAAGATCCCCGCGCTGCTCGACCGCTCCACCAATCCGCCGACGCGGGTATTCGAATCCGGCTCGATCCTGCTTTATCTCGCCGAGCGGTTCGGCGCCTTCCTGCCCAAGGATCATTGGAAGCGCACCGAATGCCTGAACTGGCTGTTCTGGCAGATGGGCTCGGCGCCCTTCCTGGGCGGCGGCTTCGGGCATTTCTACGTCTATGCGCCGATCAAGATCGAATACGCGATCAACCGCTATGCCATGGAGACCAAGCGCCAGCTCGACGTGCTGAACCGGCACCTCGAGAAGAACGAATGGCTGGCGGGCGACGAATATTCCATCGCCGACATGGCGACGGCGCCGTGGTACGGCCATGTGGCGCGCGGCGAGGCCTATGGCGACGCGAACGTCTTCCTCTCGACGCACGAATACAAGCACGTGCTGCGCTGGGCGGAAGCCTTCGGCGCGCGGCCAGCGGTGAAGCGCGGGCGCATGGTCAACAAGCCGTTCGGCGATCCCAAGACGCAATTGCTCGAACGCCACGACGCCAGCGATTTCGAACTCAGGACGCAGGACAAGGTGCTCGCGGAGGCGGAGAAGAAGTAGCTTCGCTTACTCGCCGCGCTCGCGCTTCTCGAGTTCGAGCCGCCGCGGGATTTCGACCGCGAACACCCAGGCGAGCCCGAAGGAGAGATAGAGGCTGATCACTTCCGAGGGGATCAGCCACGCGAAGGGATTGGGCCAATGCGCGATGAGCGCGACGCCCGACACCGCGGGCAACAGCGTGGCGATGTGGATCAGCGTCTCGCGCGAGATGCGCGCGCCCGTCGATCCCAGGACATGGCTCTGCTCGTCCTCGCGGAAGTAGAATCCGAAGATGCGGATGGCGGCGAGCACGCCCAGCGCCGATAGGATCAGCTCGGCTCCGAGCAGGCTCGCCGGCTGCGCCGGAATGAGCGCGATGAGGCCGATGACCAGCGCTTCGAACTGCAGGAACAGCGCGGCCCAGGCGCGGTAAAGGTAGCCCTTCCCGCCCAGCATGTGGTTGAGGCTGATGGTGACGCCGACGAACAGCAATCCCGCCAGCGTGGCGCTCACCTGCGCCACCGAGACGAAATAGTCGTGCCACGCGAGAATCGCCGTATCTGTCATGGCGCGACTTTGCCATAGCACGGGAAATTTTCACCTCCCCCTGGCGGGGAGGTGAAACTTGGCAGTGCACCGCGAACCTAGCGCAAAATCGCTTTTCGTTGAATCGCGATTTTGCCCTAGGTATTTGTCTTGTCGCGCAATTTGCCGGAAAACCGCTTCGCACCTTTCCGATTGCGCTCTAGGTATTTGTCTTGTCGCGCAATTTGCCGGAAAACCGCTTCGCACTTTTCCGATCGCGCTTTAGCGCGGGGCCATGCGAATGGCGCCGTCGAGGCGCACGCATTCGCCGTTGAAATAGCCGTTGGTGATCATCTGCAGCGCCAGCGAGGCGTATTCCGCGGGGTTACCCAGACGCGGTGGGAACGGGACCTGCGCGCCCAGCGCCTGCTTCACGTTCTCCGGCGCGCCGGCCAGCAGCGGCGTGTTGAACAGGCCCGGCATGATCGTGTTGCAGCGGATGCCTTCCTGCGCCAGGTCGCGCGCCACCACCAAGGTCAGGCCGTTGATGCCGGCTTTCGACGCCGTGTAGGAGGCCTGGCCGATCTGTCCGTCCTGCGCCGCCACGCTCGCGGTGTTGACGATGGCGCCGCGCTCGCCGCCTTCGAGCGGATCGAGCGTCAGCATGCCGGCCGCGCTCATCGCGATGCAGCGATAGGTGCCGACGAGATTGATCTGGATGATGCGGTCGAAATCCTTGGCGTGGAAGAATTTGATCTCGCCCGTCTTACGGTCGCGGCTCGCGGTCTTGATGGCGTTGCCGGTGCCGGCGCAGTTGACGAGGATGCGTTCCTGACCGTGGGCGGCGCGCGCCTTCTGGAAGCCG
>DATIZS010000415.1:0-11588 GCA_035516955.1 Rhizomicrobium sp. | reverse complement strand
GGCCGCCAGATCAGCGGAATGTGCATCAGCGCATCCACATGGTACGGGCCCTTGAAGAGCAAACCGAAATCGCCTTGGAACTCGCCGTGGTCGGTGGTGAAGAAGACGTCGGTGTCCGGCTCCCATCCGCGTTCGGCAATGCGCCGCAGCACGCGCCCACAGGCCTGATCGATCAACTCGTTTTCGATGTGCACCATCGCATTGACTTCGCGCACTTGGTCGTGCGTCATTTGGCAGGGCACGAAGTTCATCGGGCCGCCCTCGTTGTTGCGGAAACGGCCCTCGTACCAATCGAGCCAATGGCGCGGCTTCTGCGCCAGAATCTCGCGGATCTTGCCGTCCGATCCCGGATGCCCGGCGGGCAGATCGAGATCGCGCCACTTGATGCGGCGCGCTTCGGCAGCGGGCGGGTCCCAAGGATGATGCGGATCGGGAAAACTCATCCACACGAACCAGTCGTCATCCGGATCGAGCGAATTCAAATAGGTCACGGTGCGATCGGCCACCCAGTCGGTGTGATAATATTCGCGCGGCGTCTTGTTGTGCTTGACCTGCACCGCGCCCGTATCGCCCTCGCCATAGGAATTCTGCATCATGTTCGCGCCGAGCACGGGATAGAAATTGTCCATCGTCTCGGGATGATTCATCATCAGCCAGCGCGGATAATGTAAGGGGCCGCGCGCGCCATGCGCCGCAAGCTCCATGTGATCGAAGCCGCGATGCGGGCCGAAACGCCCTTCCACGCCCATGCGGTTTTCCGCGAAACGAAGCTGGAAATCGAGGAACGGTTCGAAATGCGCCTTGCCGATCAGCGCGGTCTTGTAATTCTTCTGTTCCTTCAAAAGCCGCGCCACGCTGGGCGCATCTTCGGGCAGCGGCACCCCGTTCATCCATACGCCATGGGTGGAAACATATTGCCCCGTGATCATCGTGGCGCGCGCGGGCATGCAGACCACGTTCTGCGCGTGGCAGCGCGTGTAGTTGATGCCGGATCTGGCGAGCGCATCGATGGCAGGCGTTCGCGCGATCTTGCCGCCGTTCACGCCGAGCGCGTCGAAGCGCATCTGGTCGGTCGTGATGAACAGGATTTTGCGTCCCATGCCGCCCTCAGAAATGGGTGATCAGGCTATCCAAATCCGGCCGCACGCGTTCTTCAAGGGGTGCTGCCGCTTTTCCGATATAGATGAAGCCCGCGATGCGCTCGCTTTCGGCCAGCCCGAGCCCCGCTTTCACGCGCCCGTCATAGGCGCACCATTCGGTGATCCAGTTGGCGACATAGCCCATCGCGGTCGCGGCCAAGAGCAGGTTGGTGCAGCAGGCGCCCGCCGACAATTGCTGCTCCCACACTGGAATCGGAATGCCGTCTTTCGCGCGGCTCACGACGCCCACGACCACCGGCGCACGAAGAAAGCGTTCGCGTTCGATCTGCTGGCGGACATCGTTCGCATCCTGCTCGTTCGCCAGCAGCGCCTGCACCAGCAATTCGCCCATGCGCGCGCGGGCCTCGCCCTCGAAGATGATGAACCGCCAGGGCGCGAGCTTGCCGTGATCGGGCACCCGGCTTCCTGCGGCCAATATGGTGCGAAGCTCGTCCGCCGAGGGGCCCGGGCCGGTCATCGCCTTGGCCGAGCCGGAGCGGCGATGGAGCAGCAAATCGAGGGTTTTGGGGGCAGGCGGGTTGAATTCGGTCATGTCGGCTTCACGAATGGGGGGTATGCGGTTGCAAGGCTTGGATTCGGACCTATTTAACCGCTCAAGGCCCGTTTGGGAATTTGCAGCCTTTGGATAGAATGATGCCATAGAGGAGCACGTCATGATCGTCCCGGCCGAGAAGCTGGACCTCTGCGACCCCATCTGGCAGGCGCTGCGCGCGCAGGCGGAAGAATTGGCCGCGAACGAGCCCTCGCTGGCGTCGCTGGCCCATGCCACGATCCTGAAGCACCAGAAGCTGGAGGACGCGCTCTCCTATCACCTCGCCAAGAAAGTGGGGGGCGAGGATCTGAGCCCCATGCTGGCGCGCGAGATTTTTGACGAAGCGCTGCGCGCCGATCCCGAAATCGGCGATGCGGTGCGCGCCGATCTTTCCGCCATCTTCGAGCGCGATCCCGCCTGCCATTCCTATGTGCAGGCGTTTTTGTTCTTCAAGGGATTTCATGCGCTGGAATCCCATCGCATCGCCCATTGGCTGTGGGGCCAGCGGCGCGAGGCGCTCGCCTATTTCCTGCAGAGCCGGGTGTCGGAGGTCTTCGCGGTGGATATCCATCCGGCCGCGAAAATCGGGCGCGGCATCTTCATGGATCATGCGACCGGCGTGGTGATCGGCGAAACCGCCGTGGTGGAAGACGACGTGTCGATGCTGCATGGCGTGACGCTGGGCGGCACGGGCAAGGAAAAGGGCGACCGCCATCCCAAGATCCGCCGCGGCGTGTTGCTGTCGGTCGGCGCCAAGGTGCTGGGCAATATCGAAGTGGGCGAATATTCGCGCGTGGGTGCGGGCAGCGTCGTGCTGCACGAAGTGCCCGCGCATTGCACGGTCGCGGGCGTGCCGGCGAAGGTCATCGGCTGCGCCGGTTGCGATAGGCCTTCGCAGGCGATGGATCAGCTGATCGACGAGAACGGGGCGGATTAAATCCTGCAAGTTAAAAATAGATGTCATGGCCCGCGACTGCGGGCCACCCAGTTCTCGCTTCTCATGTTGTGCAGATTTCAACTGGGCGGCCCGCACTAGGCGGGCCGTGACAATGTTGGTTAGATGGAATCCAAAACCTTGAATGCAAGTAATGCCGCCGCGACCATCGGCTTCTTCAGCAATTTGCCGCCGACAAATTTCCGCGCCGGAACGCGTGCGAAAACATCGAACCGTTCGCGGTTTCCGAGCGCGGCTTCCGCCAGCAATTTGCCGCCGAGCGTTGCCAGCGCCACGCCTTGGCCCGAATAGCCATGCGCGAAAAACACGCGCTCCGAAACTTGCCCGAAATGCGGCATGCGCGTGACCGTGATGCCGACCGTCCCGCTCCAGGCATATTCGATATGCGTATCGGCGAGTGCGGGAAACACGCGCAGCATGCGCGGGCGGACGAGCGCCGCGATATCGCGGGGTGGAAAGAAATAACTCTCGCGTCCGGCGAACAGCAGCCGGTTGTCGGCGCTTTTGCGATAGTAATCGAGAACGTGGCGGGTATCGGCCACCGCCACATCGCCGGGCACGATCGCCCCGGCCAGATGCGCAGGCAAAACCGTCGTCGCCACGATGAAGCTTTCGACATGGGCGATATAGGGCTCGAGCCCGGGCGCGATCTCGCCGGAAAAGGCGTCGCAGGCAAGAAGCAATTTCTCCGCAATCACATCGCCATGCTGCGAGCGCACGCGGATCTGCTTGCCTTCGTTCTCGAACGAACGCGCACGCGAATGTTCCCAGATCACCGCACCCGCCGCATCGGCCGCGACCGCCAGCCCGCGCGCATATGTGAGCGGATGCAGATGCCCGCCGCCCATATCGAGCCGAGCGCCCGGATAAATCCCGGTGCCGAGCATCTGGGCCGTTTCGCGCGCATCCATCATGCGCGCGCCATAGCCGTAATGTTGCGCCAGATGCGACGTATCTTCCGAAAGCGCGCGCAGCGCGGCCTTATCATGCGCCGCGATCACGAGCCCGTCCTTCAGCGCGCAATCGATTGCGTGTTTTTCAACGAGCGCGCGCACCAGCGCTTTGGATTCTTCGGCGAGAATCCAGAGATCGCGCGCATGCGTTTTGCCGAGCCGGCGTTCGAGCTCCGCCTGATCCTTGCGCAGGCCGGTATGAATCTGACCGCCATTGCGCCCCGATGCGCCGAAGCCGATCGTTGCCGCCTCGAGCAGAATGACGCGCGCGCCCGCTTCGGCCAGATGCAGCGCGGCCGAAACTCCCGTATAGCCGCCGCCGATCACGCAGATGTCGGCCGCCGCGGTGCCGGAAAGGCGCGGGAAAGGCCGTTCGGCGCCCGCGCTCGCGGCGTAGTAACCTTGTGGCGCTTGCGAACTCATAGCCTTATTGCGTTGGCCTTGAGGCCTCGCGGTCAAGAGCGATCTTCGAGGCTTGACCCGCGCCCCCCGCGCATGTCACTTGAACGCACCCCATCTGGAGAGCCGACTTGACCCGCAGCGAAATCTGGCGCCTGGAGAAATATCTCCGCAATCTTTTCCGCCTCGACACCATCACCGTGCATGAGCGCCCGAAACAGGCGGATTCGGTGGAGGTGCATGTCAACGGGGAATTCATCGGCGTGATCTTCAAGGACGAGGAAGAGGGCGAGACGTCATACGCTTTTCAGATGGCCATTCTGGAAATGGATTTGCCCGAGGCGCCGCCATCGCGCGCGGGTTGAAACAGGCCTTCGAGTGACATGGTGTTGGGTGCGTTTTTCCGGGCGCGGCTGGCCGTTCTGGGCCTTCTCTGTGTCGCGGCTGTGGTTGTCTGCGTTCTCTATCCGCACGGCTTGCCGCTGCGCGCGGCTTTCACCGCGTTTCTGGTCTCCGCCGCCATATCCTTCGTACATCTGCGCCATTTGACATTGGCGCCGCTCGTCGGCGTGGCGCCGCTGCCCGGATTGTTCGCGGCGCATGCCTTCGGCGCGGTCAATCCGCTGGCGACGGCGCTCTGCATATTGCCGGGGCTCGCCTGCGCGATGTTCGCGAGCGACGACATCGCTACGCACATCATCGCCGGCGCCGATGTGCGCGCGGCCTGCGAAGGCGTTTTACGCAAAATCGCGACGGGCGCCGCCGGAATCGGGATCGCGGGATCGGGTCTCTCGCTCTACAGCGCCGATCCGCATGGGCTTGCCGTGCTCGCGGCGACGGTGGGCGCCGGCGCCTCGGCCCTACTCGTCGTGCCGCTGGGCGCCGCATTCCTCGTCTTCGACGAGGATTTCGTGACGCGCTTCAACCGCGTGCGCGAATGGCGCGAGCGCATGACCGACATGTTCGCGATCGCGGCCGAGCCGCGCTGGTCCATGAGCATCACAGGCATCGCGATCGTCTTCGCGGTGCTGGGCTTCTTCGGCGCGGGTTCCGCGCCGATCGCCTATGTGTCGATCGTGACGCTGCTTCTGGCGTGCACGGTGGCCGGTTTCGGATTGACGCGGGGCTGGCGCCGCGCGCTTTCGCTGCCCGTCGTCATGTTCGTGCTCTCGTTGCTGGGGGCCTGGGGATTTGCGCGCGCCGGCGAGGGCCGCGCGGTCATGGCGCTCATGCAGACGCTGGGGATCTGCATCGTGCCGCTGCTCTCGATGGCGGCGGAGGCGGGCCGCAATGCCGGCACGCCGGGCGCCTCGAGCCTCGCACTGATGCGCAAAGGTCCGGTCACGTTTTTTTTCTTCGTGGCGGCAATTCTCATCGTGGCCGTACAGTTCGGCAATGCCGAGCGGACCGCAGCCATCGCCGTACTGCTCGTGTTCGGCTGCCTGGCCACGCTCGTGGCGCTGCCGGCGGTCACCGGTGCGCTGGAGACGCTATTTCCCACCAAGGCCGCGCTCGAAGCGCGCTACCGCGTGCATTGATTATTTTGCCGCCTTATTTGGCTCTGGCGACGAAGGAACGCATGAGCTGATCCACGCCCGCCGCGATCTCGCGCCAATGGCTGAGATTGGCGCGTTTGAAGCGGTACGACACCGACACGCCTTTCGCCAGCCGCATGTCGCGCCAGCAATTGGGGCTCTGCACCTGCATGGAAAAGCGCGCGCAGATGAACACCATCTGGCCGTGATCGCCCTGGCCCGTGAAGAGATCCTGCCCGCGATAGCCGGAATCGTCGCGGAAGGCGTATTGCGTGAGCCCGAACGGCCCGGACGCGCCCTGGCTGTTGGCGAGATAGTTGAGATAGATGCGCTGGAATTTCTGCTGTTCGGAAAGGTTGAGCCCGTCCTTGCGGACCAGCATATAGACGACGGGCGAATCCGCGGCGTTGCCCGCGAAGGTCTGCGCGTCGGAATCGGTGTAGCCGTGGAAATCGGGATAGGTGGCGTAGATCTCGATCTTCTCCTGCTTGCCGCCGTTTCGTGCGCGCCGATACATCACGTAATTGGCCGGGATGACGAGCGAAAGCTTGCCGACCTGAAGCGAGACCGGATCGGTGACGGCCGTCGGCACCGCGCGGTCCTCGATCAGCGAGGTCGGCGCGGGCGCCAGGTAATAAAGCAGGAACAGGGCCGAGAGGCCCGCGGTCACGACAAAGACGGCAATCGGAATGAGCCATCCCGACCGCTGCCTGACGTCATCGGTATCGCTGCGGCTCATGGGAATCGATGCAGCCATGATTCGTCCCCCATCGTCCCCATCTTGCCCGCCCGCGACAGGCGGCGGAAAGCCGCGCAGGGCCGGGCGCCCGCGAATTTCCTGTGAGCGTTACGCCAAAGCCGCGCCATTGCCCGGAATCCGGACGGGGGTGAGCCTTAACGCGCATTAGCCATCACGTTTTGCGTCAAACTGAAACAAATCGGGGCGCCCGCGCAGGCACGGGGGCTGCAACCGGCCTCACCAGAGCAATTCGGGGACGGCCATGTTGCACAATCTCCTGGTGGCGCTGTTCGCAACCGCGGCGGGTTTCACCGCCTCCGGCATCATCGCCAACATCTATCGCCTTCTGGCGAAGGCGAAGCCCGATACCACGGGCGAGCGCATCCTTTATGTGGGCGTGATGACGGTCGCGGGCCCCAGTGTGCTGTTCGACAAGGCCGCGCGCGCCTGGCGCGCCAAGGATTGTTCGGCGATTGCGTTCTGGCTCGCCGCCGCGATCTGCCTCTATTGGAGCTTCGCGCTCGGTCTTTTCGTGCTGCAGATCGGGCTTGCGATCTAAACACGCTTCGAACTCGATCTATCCACCCATCCATTCGTCATGGCCGCCCTCGTGGCGGCCATCCATATCCTCCGTTAGACGGTGTTTATGGGTGGCCGGGACAAGCCCGGCCATGACGAATTGGAAAAATCACCCGGTTCTGAACGTCTAAAGCACCGTCAACATGCTCGCCACCAGCGGATGGCGCACGATGTCGGCGTCGCCCAACCGCACGACCGAAATCTCGGAGACGCGTTCCAGACGGTCCGCGATCTCGCTCAGCCCCGAAAGGCCCTGCAGCAGATCGGTCTGATCGGGATCGCCCGTCAGCACCATGGTCGAGCGCCAGCCCAGCCGCGTCAGCAGCATCTTGAGCTGGCCATAGGTGCAGTTCTGCGCCTCGTCGATCACCACGAAGCAATTGTTGAGCGTGCGTCCGCGCATATAGGCGACGGGTGCGATCTCGATCACGCCTTCGGCCAGCAGCGCCTTCAGCCGCTTGGTACCGAGCCGTTCGGTGAGCGCGTCGTAGAGCGGGCGCAAATAAGGCGCGAGCTTGTCCTGCAGATCGCCGGGCAGGAAGCCGAGGCTTTCGCCGGCCTCGACCGCGGGCCGCGACAGCACGATGCGTCCCACGCGGTTCTGCTCCAGCGCTTCGACCGCCTTGGCGATTGCGAGGTAAGTTTTGCCAGTACCGGCGGGCCCCAGCGCCACGACGACCGAGCGCTCCTCGATGGCGTCGATCAGGCGCTGTTGCAACGGGCTCATCGCCCGGATGTTTTTTACGTATTTGAAGTCGCGCGAATCCGAATCGAGCGGGCTCCAGCCGCTGGACGGAAAGAGAGGATGAACGTTTTCGATTTCGTGGAGGTCGCGTGCTTTGCGACGCGCGGAACGCTTGGCCATGGATACTCCCTGGTCAATATCGGGAACGCTTTGGGGTTGTGCGGATGCGTGCGGCCGCTCAGGCCTTGCGGTATGGCATTCGGCAAAGTGCAATCTTGCACCGATCCGCCCTCTGGAGCGCAATCCGGAAAAGTGTGAAGCGGTTTCCCCCGGATCGCGCGACACTCAAGAACGAGGAGCATGATCCGCGGATCATGCTCCGGGCTCGCGACTCAATGAGCCTGATGAAAGCGTAACCTCTTTTGGCGGGTCCGTCTTGCAAAGTTCCATGACAGCCGCGGTTTCTCCGTGCCAAGATGAGTCCGCGAGAGGGATTAAGATCATGCCGATTTACGAGATCGACGGCATTTGCCCCGAATTGCCGGGCGGCGGCGATTATTGGGTCGCGCCCAATGCCACGCTGATCGGGCGCGTGCGGCTCCTCAAGAATGCGAGCGTGTGGTTCGGCGCGGTCTTACGCGGCGACAATGACTGGATCGTCGTCGGCGAGAATTCGAACGTCCAGGACAATTCCGTGATCCACACCGATCCCAGTCAGCCGACCACCATCGGCGCGAACGTCACCGTGGGCCACAAGGTGATCCTGCATTCCTGCACCATCGGCGACAATTCGCTCGTCGGCATGGGCTCGACGATTCTGAATCGCACGAGCATTGGGAAGAATTGCCTCATCGGCGCCAATACGCTGATCGGCGAGGGCAAGGATATTCCGGATAATTCGCTCGTGCTCGGCGCGCCGGGGCGCGTCGTCAAGCAATTGAGCGCGCAACAGCTGCAACTGCTCAAATTCTCGGCCGATGTTTATGTGGCGAATTACCGGCGCTTCCGCGACCGGCTGAAGGAGATCGGCTGATCAGCCCGCCTTGCGCTGGGCGGCGTCCTTGCCCCAGACGCGGCGCAGGCGCGCTTCCGGCTCGGGACTGAAATTGAACCACGCCGCCTTGTCGTGCGTCGCATCGATCACGAACAACACGTCGAGCTTGCCGAGCTTCTGCACCAGCAGATTGCGCACGGCCGTGACCGATTCAGTCGTCGTCAGCAGCCAGACATGAGGCATCACGCGGAAGGCCGAGCCGAGCGAGTAGATCGCGCCCTCGAGCGCGCTGATCGAGGCCGAGTTGAGACTGGCCATGATCACGACATGGGCGGCTTCGTTCTCTTCCGCGGCGCGGCCGAAATTGGCGGAAGGCTGCTCGCTTTCCGTCTTCGGTTCGGGCGCCAGCAACGGCGCGAGCACGAGATCGGCGCCCGCCGCATGGAAGTCCGTGCCCTGACCGAAGGCGACGAGCGAATCCGCGCGCACGCGGCCTTCGGCGATGAAGGCTTTCATGCGTTCAAGCGGATAGGGGCCGTAATTCTGCCCGCCGACCTGAACCGTCCAGACATCCATGCCCGTTTTCCGGCGACGATACGGCGCGAGCCTAGGTTTAAATGGTTACGCAAGACTTGCTGGGCGCGCGCCGTCCGGCCAAGCTCGGCCCGCAACCATCGGGACAGGCGCCATGACCGAATTCTGCAAGGTCGAGAAAGACGGCCATCTTACCATTGTCACCATCCACCGGCCGGAGGTGATGAACGCGCTACATCCGCCGGCCAATTTCGAGCTGGCCGGCGTGTTCGACGAATTCGCCGCCGATCCGGAACAATGGGTGGCCATCATCACGGGCGCGGGCGAACGCGCCTTCAGCGCGGGCAACGACCTGAAATACCAGGCTTCGGGCGGCAAGATGTCGAGCCCGCCCTCCGGCTTTGCCGGGCTGACCAGCCGCTTCGGCCTCGACAAGCCCGTGATCGCCTCCGTCAACGGCATCGCCATGGGCGGCGGGTTCGAGATCGCGCTCGCCTGCGACATCATCGTGGCCGCCGACACGGCCGTCTTTGCGCTTCCCGAGCCGCGCGTAGGCCTTGCGGCGCTCGCGGGTGGGTTGCACCGGTTGCCGCGCGAGATCGGCGCCAAGCAGGCGCTGGGCATGATCCTCACCGGACGCCGCGTGAGCGCGAAGGAGGGCCAGACGCTCGGCTTCGTCAACGAGGTCGTGACTGTCGAGGGGCTGATGGCGGCATCGAAGCGCTGGGCGAAACAGATGCTGGAGCTGAGCCCGATGTCGCTGCGCGCGTCCAAAGAGGCCGTCTATCGCGGCCTTGCCGAGCCGTCGGTGGAGGCGGCGCTCAAGAGCCAGTTCTCCTATCCCGCCGTCAGCGCGATGTTCAAGAGCGAGGATTTCATCGAGGGACCGATGGCCTTCATGCAGAAGCGCCCGCCGGCGTGGAAAGGGCGCTGATCAGCCGCCGAACACGACGGCGTGCATGATGCGCCCGGGCATGAAGGCGAGGGAACCGGCGATCAGAAGGCCGCCGATATAGACGCCGATCATCGAATATTTGTGCTGCCGGATATTGTGCGTCCATGCGCCCATGAGCGCGCTCACGACGCCGAACAATGTGAGCGGCACGAAGAGATGGATCGGGCTGAAGCCGAGGAACGGCCCGTTCGGCATGATGACGTGTATGAAGAGCGCGGCGATGGACGTGATCGTCATCAGCGTCAGATAGACATAGCCCAGCGCCCGGTGAAACGGCGCGCCTTTGCGGCTGAGGAAAATCTGCCATGTGCCGATGAAGAAGGCCGGTACGACCGTCGCGACATGGATTTGCACTTGCAGCGGCGCGTGCAGGAGCGGCGCAAGCGTCATGCGCTCAATACACCCGCGCCTTGGGCGGAATATACTCGACATCGTTGCTCAGCGTGTAGGAATGCACGGGGCGGTAATCGAGTTTCGCCCAGCCGGTCTTGGGATCGAGCCAGGCCAGCGTGTGCTTCATCCAGTTCTTGTCGTCGCGTTCGGGATAATCCTCGCGCGCATGGGCGCCGCGGCTTTCGGTGCGCGTGAGCGCGCCTTCGATGGTGACCACGGCCTGCTGGATCAAATTCTCGAATTCGAGCGTCTCGACCAGATCGGAATTCCAGATCATCGAACGGTCCGACACGGAAATATCGGGCAGGCCCTTGTAGATCGCGTCGATGCGCTTGCGGCCTTTTTCCAGCGTCTCGCCCGTGCGGAAGACGGCGGCGTCTTCCTGCATCGCCTTCTGCATGGCAAAGCGCATGTCGGCGGTGCGCGTGGCGCCCTTGGCGTTGCGATAGCGGTCGAGGCGGGCGAGGGCCTCGTCGCCCGCGTCCTTCGGCAGATCGCGATGTTTCTCGTTCGGCGTCACGGTCTTGGCGCATTGCAGGCCCACCGCCTTGCCGAACACGATGAGATCGATGAGCGAATTGGAGCCCAGCCGGTTTGCGCCGTGTACCGAAACGCAGGCCGCTTCGCCGACCGCCATCAATCCCTGAATGACGCAATCGGGATCGCCGTCCTTCAGCGTCAGCGCTTCGCCATGATAATTCGTCGGGATGCCGCCCATGTTGTAATGCACGGTCGGCAGCACCGGGATCGGCTCCTTGGTCACATCGACGCCCGCGAAGATGCGCGCGCTTTCGGCGATGCCGGGAAGCCTCTCATGGATGATCTTCGGATCGAGATGCGACAGATGCAGGAAGATGTGATCCTTGAGCGGGCCCACGCCGCGCCCCTCGCGGATCTCGACCGTCATGGCGCGGCTGACCACATCGCGCGAGGCGAGGTCCTTGGCGTGCGGCGCATAGCGCTCCATGAAGCGCTCGCCTTCGGAATTGGTCAGATAGCCGCCTTCGCCGCGCGCCCCCTCGGTGATCAAACAGCCGGCGCGGTAGATTCCGGTCGGGTGGAACTGGATGAACTCCATGTCCTGCAGCGGCAACCCAGCGCGCAGCACCATCGCGTTGCCGTCGCCTGTGCAGGTATGGGCCGAGGTGCAGGTGCGATAGACACGGCCGTATCCG
>DATIZS010000414.1:0-16590 GCA_035516955.1 Rhizomicrobium sp. | reverse complement strand
ATCGAATTGGCGTTGGCGCGTTCTCTGGATAATCTGAATGCCGCCGCGCGATTGAGGGGACCGGTCTTCTTCGATCGCGGAATTTTGGACGCGTATAATCACTTCTTGCAGAACGGCCTGCCGGTTCCTTCCCATTTTGCTGATGCGATCACGCAGCGGCGCTATCACCGGCAAGTGATCCTTTTTCCGCCCTGGCAGGAGATTTTCGGGAACGATGCCGAACGGCGCCACACATTCGAATCCGCCGTCGCGGAGTATGAAAGCCTGATCTCGACGTGCAAGCAGCTTGGATATGAGGCTGTCATCGTGCCCATACTTTCCGTCGCCAAGCGCGCCGATTTCATTCTCGCAAAGCTCGCGTGAAGTTATTTCCCCTCCACCTTCCATGCGAGGAGGAGAATCCCCAGCAGCAAAATCACCGCTGCCCAGGCCGGCACCAGCGGCTGTTGCTGCACGCTCGTCACGCGATAGGCGCCGTTGCTGCGCAAGCCGATCCAGTCCGCGCCGCTCGCGCTTTCGCCCGGCGACACGCGGCGGATCGAGGGCAGGCCGTCGGCAAGCCAGTGCACCGAGCCGCCGCTCGCCTCGGCAAGCGGTGCGAGGATCGAATCCGTCGCGCGCATGTCCGACACTTCTTTCGGATTGAGCGGACCGGAAGCGGCGACCGCGCTCAAGGTTCCGTCGGTCAGGCGGTAAAGCCCGAGCTCGCTCACTTTCGCGCTGCCGCGCCATGTTCCGGGCTCGGCTTTGGTCAGTTCGACGGTCGAGGTTTTTCCCGAAGGCGCGGTCAGCGTCACGGGCTTTGCGCTCTTGGCCATGGTGCGCCGTTCGATCGCGATCTCGCCGTTCTGCACCGACGCGCTCAGCCGTTCTTCTTCGAGCTCCGGCTCCTTCATCAGCCAGTGCGCGAGCCGGCGCAATAATTCCGCGTCCGGCCCGCCGCCTTCGTAGCCGCGCGCCCAAAGCCATGTCTGATCGGAGAGCAATTCCGCCACGCGCCCCTTGCCGACATGATCGAGCACCAGAAGCGGCTTGCCGTCCGGTCCGTCCATCAGCGTCTCGCCGGAAACGGCATTGGCGCCGATCACGCGGAACCAGCTTCCCCAGCTGGGCGGATTGCCGTTCTGGTTCTCGCCGGCAAGATCGCGCGTGACGGGATGGGCAAGTCCTTCGTCGGTCACGACCGGTTTGAATTTCTGCGCGATGATGTCGCCCGTGGGCTGGGCCGGCAAGACGCCGGCGAGCGGCGTGCGGTAGATGCTCTGGGGGCTTGCGAATTCCGGTCCCGCCGAGAGCAGCAGCGCGCCGCCATTCTCCACATAATTGGCGATGTTCTCGAAATAGGCGAGCGGAAGGATCCCGCGCTCGCGATAGCGGTCGAAGATCACGAGATCGAACTGGTTGAGCTTCTCGACGAACAATTCATGGGTAGGAAACGCGATCAGCGAAAGCTCGCCGATGGGCGTTGAGTCTTGTTTGTCCGGCGGGCGCAGGATGGTGAAATGCACGAGATCGACGGACGGATCGGCCTTCAGCAAACTCCGCCACACGCGCTCGCCCGCATGCGGCTCGCCCGAAACGAGCAGCACGCGCAAGCGGTCGCGCACGCCCGACACCGTCACCACCGCGCGATTGTTCTCGAGCGTCAGCTCGGCGGGCCCCGGTTTGGCGGAAAGCTCGATGACATTTTCGCCGCCATGGGTGATGGGCACCTGGATATTGCTTTGCCTGCCCACGGGGACGATCTTCGTTCCGCTGCCGGTACCGTCCACGCGCACATCGATATCGGCATAGGCGTCCGCGCGGCTGCCGAAATCGTCCACGCGCAGCGCGATGTCGGCATTGTGGCCGACGATGGCGAAGCGCGCGGCCGAGACGATGGTGAGCTTGCGGTCGCGCTCGTCTTGTCTGCCCGCGATCAGCGCCTGCAGCGGCGCATGCATGGAAAGCTTCGCCGGCGCGTCGTGCACTTCGCCGTCGGTGATCATGATCGCGCCCGCCACGCGCTCCGGCGGCACATCGGCGAGCGCGCCGTCGAGCGCGGCAAAGGCCTGCGTGCCATTGTCGCCGGCGCCGGTTTCCACCGTCGCCTCGCGCAATTCGAGTCCTTTTTCGGCGGAGAGTTCGCGCTTGATCTTCGCGAACGCCGCGTCGGCCTCGGCGCGGCGCCTGCCCACATCCATGCTCTGCGAATGGTCGACGATGATGGCCGCCACGTCCGGCAAGGGTTCGCGCGTCTCGTGCACGATCAGCGGGTTGGCAAGCGCCGCCAGAAGAATCGCAAATGCGAGCCCGCGCGCCCAGGCTCCGCGCGCCCGCAAAACGAAAGAGCCGAGCGTGATGACGATCGCGGCCGCCGCCATCGCCCAAAGCAGTGCGGGCGAAACATGGGGCGCGAAGTCGATCGCGTAGCTCATTTGCCCAACCGTTGCAGCAGCGCTGGCACATGCACCTGATCGGTCTTGTAATTGCCGGTCAGCGCGTACATCACGACATTGATGCCGAAGCGGATCGCCATTTCGCGCTGCTCGTCGCTGACGGCGGCGATGGGCTCTCCGTTCTCGTCCACCGCCCAGGCCGCCGCCCAGTCATTGCCGCCGATGATCACGGGCGAAACGCCGTCGCCGCCGCGCGCGGGCTGGGGATGATCGGGATCGGCCGGCGGCAGCGCCTCCACCCAGACCTTGCCGCCGTCCCAGCGGCCGGGAAAATCCTGGAGCAGATAAAACGCTTTCGTCAGAACATGATCGGGCGGGATCGGCTCGAGCGGCGGCAGATCGAGTTTGCCGGCAAGCCGCCTCAGCGTCTGCTGCCCGATGGAATTCGCGCCCGCCGTGGCGCCCACGCTCAGATCGCGCGTGTCGATGAGAAGTGTGCCGCCGTTTCGCATATAATCGTCGAGCTTGGAGATCGCTTCGGGCGACAAATCCTTTTCGCGCGGATCCATCGGCCAATAGATCAGCGGAAAGAACGAAAGATCGTCATGGGCGATGTCGACGCCCGTAGGCGCTTCGGGCTCGTAGGACGTGCGCGCCTTCAGCCACAGGCCGAGCCCCGTCAGCCCCGCCTTGCTCATGGCATCGACATCGGGAACGCCGGTGATGACATAAGCCAGCCTTGTGTCGAGCGCGGCCTGCATGTCGAAGCTGTCGTCGGCATGCGCCGGATGGATCATGAGCAGAAGAAGCGGAACGGCGCTCGCGCCCGCCAGCCATTTGCGCGGACGTTCGAGATAGCCCCTGAGCCACAGCGAAATCAGCGCGTCGATCAGGATCAGCGCGATCGCGCAAGCGAGCAGCAAGGGCTGCAGCGGAAATCCGGTGCTGCCTTTGTAATTCACGGTCGCGAGCGCGATCGGATCGAGCGCGGTGCCGGCATCCGCCGCATTCACCGCCGCGAGCGCGCCTTCGCCGCCGTAAAATCCGGGCGGATGCGCAGGCGAGGCTTTGGTCTTTCCGATCTGGCTGCCGCGCAGCGGAAGCGCTTCCGCCGGCGGCTTGCCGGGATGTCCGAAGCCGTCCAGCGTCGTGACCGGCGCGAAGACGGCGTTGGCATCGGTTCCCATGTCGGCCGGACGCGCGCCGCCGGCGAGATCGAGAATGCGGCGGAGCATATCGATATAGAGTCCGGAGAGCGGCAGGTTCGACCATGCCGGCCCCGCCGTCACATGAAAGAGAACGATCCATCCTTTGCCGCGCTGTTCGGCGGTGACGAGCGGCGTGCCGTCGGCGAGCCGCGCCCAGATGCGCCCCGCGAGCTCCACCGACGGCTCGGCCAGCACCTGCTGCGAGATCGTGACGTCGCCCGGAATCTTCAGCCCGCGGAACGGGCTCGCATCGGGGAATTGCGCCAGATGCTGCGGCTCGGCCCAGGCGAGCGAGCCGCCGAGATAGCGCCCGCCCGAGCGCAATTTCACGGGAATGAGATCGTCGGTGGCTTCGGTCATGCGCCCGCCCGCGAAGCGCACGAGAACCCCGCCACCCTTCACGAAATCCTCGACGCGGCTGTAATCCTCGCCGGCGATGCGTCCGACATCGGCCAGCATCAACACGCTCACATGCCGGTCGAGCGCGTCTGCGATCGAGCCCTTCGTCAGCTCGGCGTAGGGCGAGAGCGCGCGTTCGAGATAATAAAGTCCGGAAAGCAGCGGCTGTTCGTTTTCGGCGTTGCTCGAGCCCACGAGCCCCACGAGACGCCGCTTCGACGAACTGTCGAGCAGCCGCACCGCGCCCGCCGAATCCTCGCCCGCGATGGCGATGCGCTCGGTCTCGTTGCGCACCTCGAGCGGCAGGGTGATTTTCGCTTGCGCCTCCGTTTCGCCCGGCCGGAAACGGAATGGCGCAACGCCCAATCGCTCGCCATGCGCGCCCAGCGCTTCGACATGGCCATCGCGCGCGGCGCCGTTGCCGATGATTGTGATCCTGAAACCGTCGGACTGATTGAGCGCAGGCGTCAGTGCCAGCGGCCCGTTCGCGCGCGCATCGGCGAAGATTTTCAAGGAGCCGATCTTGGAAAGCGCGTCCGCGATCTTCGCCGCGTTTCCGCCATCGACATCGTCGCTCAGCCAGAGGATTTCCGGCCGGCTCGCGAATTTCACCTTGGCAAGCGTATCGATCGCGCGCAGACGATCGGGGAGATAGGGCTCGGGCTTCAGTGCGCGCGCGACGCGCTCCGCCGCTCCGGCATCGAGCAGGGAAACGTCCGGCTTGCGCGCGCCCGCCGTCGGCACGATGACGACGGCGCGTTCCGAATGCGCCGCCGAATTGAGCGCATCGGCGATGGCGTCCTCGCGGGCGGACCAGGCATGCGCCGCTTGCCAGTCATTGTCGACGAAAAGGACCAGCGGTCCCGATCCGGCGGCTTGCGGCGGCGTGCCGATGCGGGGGCTCGCGAGCGCCACGATAATCAGCGCGGCGGCGAACAGGCGCAGCAGCAACAGCCAGAGCGGCGTGCGCGCGGGCGTTTCCTCCACGCTTTGCAATCCGAGAAGCAATCTCAGCGGCGGAAAGACGACGCGGCGCGGCGAAGGCGGCGTCACGCGCAGGAGGAAATAGATTGCCGGAAGCGCCGCCAGCGCCAGCAATATCCACGGCGCGCCGAACGTGATACTCGAGAACACACCCATGTTCGGCCTCTAGGCGCTCAGCCTCTTCATATGCGCGCCGGAAAGATCGGTGTAGAGCGCAACGAGCGCGGTTTCGGGGCGCCTGTCGGTGCGGTGCGCCAGATAACTCCAGCCCATGCGCCGCGCGAGCGCGGAGATCGCTTCGCCATGGGCGCGGAAGCGCGCGGCATAGGCGTCGCGCGCGCTCTCGGCGCGGCCGAGCGTTTCGCTGATGCGCCCCATTTCGAAGCGCGTGCGCCCCACATAGGGAAAATCCTCTTCCGCCGGATCGACGATGCGCACGAGATGGCCCGTCAGTCCCGCATGCGCCCATTTGCGCATCGCCGCTTCGACATCGGCGAGCGGCGAGAGGAAATCGCTGAACCAGACGAATTGCGCGTTCTTGGTCACCGGCGCGCCGGGCGGCAGGCCCGCATCCTGTGGCGCGAAATCGATCAGCTCATGGGCGATGCGGCGCAGAGGCGCGCGGCCCGAGGCGGGCCCGTGACCATCGCCCAGAAGCGCGATGCGCTCGCCGCCGCGCACCAGCAACGCACAAAGCGCCAGCGTCAGAACCGTCGCGCGATCGATCTTCGAAACGTTCGCGTAATCCGATTTGAAGCGCATGCCGGCCGATCCGTCGCGCCACATCCATACGGCTTCGGCCGCTTCCCATTCGCGCTCGCGCACAAAGAGATGCTGCGACTTCGCCGATTGGCGCCAATCGATGGCGCTCGCGGGATCCTCGCTCGCATAGCGGCGGAACTGCCAGAAGGTCTCGCCCATGCCGGCTTTGCGCCTGCCATGCACGCCGAGGCTGACGGCCGACGCGAGCCGCTCCGCCGCCACGAGCAGAGGCGGCAGCGAGGCTGCAAGCTGTTCGGATTGCTCCTGAAGGCGCGATGTCAAAGATTGCTCCGCACGAGGCGGTCGATGATGTCGGAGAGCGTGGTTCCTTCGGCGCGGGCGGAGAAATTGAGCGCCATGCGGTGGCGCAGCACGGGATGGGCGAGTGCTGCGACATCGTCGGTCGATGGCGCAAAGCGGCCGTCGAGCAGCGCTCGCGCGCGCACCGCCAGCATGAAAGCCTGGCTCGCGCGCGGGCCGGGCCCCCAGGAGATGTAATCGGTGAGATCGCCGGCGCCGCCATCGGGCCTTGCCGCGCGCACGAGCCTGAGAATCGCGTCGATCACTTTCTCGCCCACGGGAAGCCGTCGCACGATCGCTTGCGCCTGCATCAGCGTGCCGGGGTCGCAGACGGGCTTGAGCGGCGTCTCGTCGCCGAAGGTCGTTGCGATCAGCATCTGCTTTTCGGCGTCGCGGTCGGGATAGCCGACATCGATCTGCAAGAGGAACCGGTCGAGCTGCGCTTCGGGCAGCGGATAAGTGCCTTCCTGCTCCAGCGGATTCTGCGTGGCGAGCACATGAAACGGCGGCGGCAGATCGTAGCGCGCGCCGGCAACCGTCACATATCTTTCCTGCATCGCCTGCAAGAGTGCGGATTGCGTGCGGGGGCTCGCGCGGTTGATCTCGTCGGCCATCAGGAGCTGGCTGAACACCGGGCCCTTGATGAAGCGGAAGCTCCTGCGTCCCGCGTCGCTTTCCTCCAGCACTTCGGAGCCGATGATGTCGGCGGGCATCAGATCGGGCGTGAACTGGATGCGCTTCCAGTCGAGCCCGAGCGCGATCCCCAGCGTCTCCACCAGCCGCGTCTTGGCAAGGCCCGGCACGCCGATCAGAAGCCCGTGGCCGCCCGCAAGGATGGTGATCAGCGCCTGATCCACCACGTCCTTCTGTCCGAAGATCACCCCGCCGATGGCCTCGCGCACGCGGGCGAAGGTGGCGGCGGCCTTTTCGGCCTCGGCGACGGGCGCGTCTTCGGTGATGGTGTCGTTCATGGCGGCGGTTGCCGGTCCGTGGCCGGGTGCCTATCTTCGCGGGCGAGGCTATTTGTGTTGCACCTTGCGTGCAACTGCGAAAAATCATGGCGGATGGGCTTTCCTTGGGGCTTGCGAGCCTGCAGCGCGAACTGGCTGAGGGCCGGAAGCTGCCGCCCGTGGAGAAATGGCATCCCGCCCATTGCGGCGATATCGATATCCGCATCGCGAAGGACGGCACCTGGTTCCACCAGGGCACGCCCATCGGACGGCGCGAGATCGTGCGCCTGTTTTCCACCATCCTGCGCAAGGACCCGGATGGTTTCCATCTTGTAACCCCGGCCGAGAAGATGCGCATCGCGGTGGAGGATGCGCCGTTCATCGCCGTGCTGATGCGCGCCGAAGGCGAGGGGCGCGCCCAGCGCCTCGTCTTCACCACCAATGTCGGCGACGAAACGGTGGCGGGCCCCGAAAATCCCATCCGCGTCGAGACCAATCCGGAAACGCAAGAACCTGCGCCCTATGTTCATGTCCGCCGCGGGCTGGAAGCGCGCATCGCGCGAAGCGTGTTCTATCAGCTGGCCGATCTGGCGGTGCCCGGCGAAGCGGGCGAGCTCGGCGTGTGGAGCAACGGCGCCTTCTTTCCCCTCGGGCGCGCGGCATGAGCGGCGTGCTCGAATCGCTCGGCGGCAAATTGTTGCATCATGCGCCCGATCTGCCGCTGAAACCCACGCGCGGCGATTACGATCTGAGCCCGGAGAACCGCCCGAGCGAACATCGCGAACTCGTTCCCGCCGCCGTGCTGTTGCCGATCGTGCGGCGCAAGGAGCCGAGCGTGCTCTTCACGCGGCGAACGCCGCATCTGGCGCGCCATGCCGGCCAGGTGAGCTTTCCCGGCGGACGCGTGTGCGAGGCCGATCTCTCCATCGTCGAAACGGCGCTGCGCGAAACGCGCGAGGAAACCGGCATCGAAGCGCGCTTCGTGACGGTTGCGGGCTTTCTCGACGCCTATGAAACGGGCACCGGCTATGCCATCGCCCCCGTCGTCGGCACGCTGGACGAGGGCTTCACGCTGACGCCCGATCCCAACGAAGTCTCGGAGATCTTCGAAGTGCCGCTCGCCTTCCTGCTCGATCCGCGAAACCGGATGCGCAAATCGCGCGAATGGCAGGGGCGCATCCGCGAATTCTGGGCCTATCAATATGGGCCGCATTATATCTGGGGCGCGACCGCGGCGATCCTCGTCGATTTCAGCGAGAGACTCGGATGATCCGCTTCCTGCTGGAACGCTGGGTGTTTTTCGCGGTGCCCTTCGCGATCTGGGGGCTTTACGTGCTACTGATGTATCATGCGCGCAGGCTTCCGCCGCCGCGCACGCCCTGGACGGCGCTCTTCATCGCGGGGCTTGCGATGGTGGCGGCGAGTTTCATCTATCTGGGTTTGACGGAAGGTTATCCAACCAAGGGTACCTATGTTGCGCCCCATGTCGTGAATGGCAAGATCGTGCCGGGAACGGTGGAGAACACGAAGTGAAACTCGATCCGGCCAATCATGCCTGGATGCGCGCAGGGCCGACGCGCGCGGTGATCGACGCGCTCGGCGGCAACGCCCGCTTCGTGGGCGGCTGCGTGCGCAATGCGCTCATCGGCGAAGCGGTGGGCGATATCGATATCGCAACTCCGCTCCGGCCGGCCGATGTGATGCAGCGGTTGCAGGCGGCGGGCATCGAAGCCATTCCCACCGGCATCGAACACGGCACGATCACCGCGATTTCGTCGGGCAAGCCTTACGAGATCACGACGCTGCGCCGCGATGTCTCGACCGATGGGCGCAGAGCCGTCGTCGCTTTCACCAGCGATTGGGTCGAAGACGCCCAGCGCCGCGATTTCACGATGAACGCGCTTTACGCCAGCGCGGACGGCGAAATCGCCGATTATGTCGGCGGCGCGGCCGACCTCACCTATGGACGCGTGCGCTTCGTCGGCGATCCTGTGACGCGCATCCGCGAGGATTATCTCAGGATCCTGCGCTTGTTCCGCTTCCATGCGTGGTACGGCAAAGGCGAGCTCGATGCCGGCGCGCTGAAGGCATCGGCGTTCGAGAAATCCGGGCTCGCGAAACTTTCCGGCGAACGCATCGCCAAGGAAATGCTGCACCTCCTCGAAGCGGAGAATCCGGCGCCGGTTTTGCGGGTCATGGCGGCATCGGGCATTCTGGCCGAAATTTTCCCCATGGCCGTGAACGTGGCGCGGCTCGAAAAGCTGACGGCGGTCGACGCGCAGAATTTCTTCGCGCCCGATCCGGTTCTGCGGCTGGCCACGCTTCTGCCTGACGACGCGGCGGCTGCGCGTGCTCTCGCCGAACGCTGGAAGCTTTCCAATGCCGATCGCGTGCGCTTAGAGGAAGTTCTCGGCGGGCGCGAGAAGATCGTCTCCTATCTCTCGATCCGCGAAGTGCGCAAGCTGCTTTATCTGTTGGGTCCGAAAGCCTTCAAGGATCGTGTGTTCCTGCGCTGGGCCGAGGATTCGAAGGATTCCAATTCCATGCAATGGCGCGCGCTTTTGGCACTGGCCGATGCCTGGGTACGCCCCGATTTTCCGCTCACCGGCCGCGACGTGATGGCGGCGGGCGTGCCGGAAGGCCCGCTGGTGGGCCGCGTGCTTTCCGAAGTCGAAAGCTGGTGGATCGATGCCGATTTCACCGAGGACGAATTCTCGCTTGCGGAACGTCTGAAGGCGGTCGTCCAGGCGACGGCCTACTGAGATGGAATTCGAATTCGCCGACGTCCTCACATTGCCCGGCAATCCGGCCAAGCCGAACGAGGATTCCTTCGCCCATATCGAAAACGCGGCCGTCGTGTTCGACGGCGCGACGGGCTTGGGCGAAAACCTGATGCCGGGCGAAAGCGACGCGGCCTGGCTCGCCCAGTTCGGCGCGCGCCGCCTGATGGCGCATATCCGCGACAAACGGCCGAAGGATGCGCTGCGCGCGGCCCTGGCGGACGCGGAAAACTCGTTCAAGGGCTTGCGCTGGCGCGCGCCCGTAGCGACCTATGAAATCCCTTTCGCATCGCTGATGTTCGTGTCGGTTTCGGACGGCGGCTTCGATGCGTTCTGGTTTGGCGATTGCGGATTGCTGGTGAGCCGCGAAGGTGCCGCCGTCGAAGTGATCGGTGACACGTTCGAAAAACGCGCCATGGAAGCGGCCCGCGTCAAGATGCTCGCCGATGCGCGCGGTCTGGCGCCGGCGGCGGGCGTCAACCGGCCGGAATATCTGCAAAGCCTGCGCAAGGCGCGCAACCGCGTGAACAGCGATGCCGGCGGCTGGCTCTTCGGGCCCGATCCGCGCGCGGCCGATCATGTGGCCGAGGCCCATGTCGCGGCAACCGCCCGGACGCATCTTCTGCTCGCCAGCGACGGATTCCTCGCGCTCGTTTCGGATTACGGCCGCTACGACCCCGGCGGATTGATGAACGCCGCGCTGTCGAAAGGTCTCGCCGCGCTGGGCGAGGAATTGCGCGCGATCGAAGATGGCGATCCGGAAGGGCGAAAATATGCGCGCCTGAAAAAGAGCGACGATGCAACGGCGCTGTTGTTGAAGACCGGTTGAAATTCTCGAAAAAAATTGTCACGGCCCGCAAGCGCGGGCCATGACAGTTACGTCGCGTGCATGATCTCCATGCCGCCGAACCAGATCATGCGAAGCGCCACATAAACGACGAGAATAAGACCCGCATAGGAAATCCAGGGATGGCGGTGGAGAAGCCCCGCGATCAGCGAGGCGGCGATCCCCATCAGGCCGATGGACAGCACCAATCCGATCGCCAGCACCCAGACGTGATCCATCGCCGCGCCCGCCACTGCCAGGACATTGTCGAGCGACATGGAAAGATCGGCGATCACGATCTGGATGATCGCGTTGCGCAAGGTCGCGCCGTGGAGCGTAACCGGTGCCGCCGTGCAATTGGGAGACGAATCGGCTTCGGCGATCGTCTGCGCGCCGACTTCGGCTTCCTTCGCTTGCGCGATGTCGCGGTAAAGCCGCCACGAAACCCAGAGCAGCAGGATGCCGCCCGCGAACATCAGCCCGATCACTTCGAGGATCGTGGCCGTCGTCATGGCGAGGATGACGCGCAGGAAGACCGCCGCCGTCAGCCCCCAGAAGATCACGACGCGGCGGCTGCCCTTCGGCATGCGCGCCGCCACCATGCCGATCACCACCGCATTGTCGCCGGCCAGCACGATATCGATCAGGATCACCTGAAGAAGTGCGACGAGGGCCGGATGCAGATTATTGAACAGACTATCAGACAATGAACCGTCCTTCGTTCAGGGCCATCTGGCTTCCGGGGGCAGGCTCATCAGAATCGCTTCCACATTGCCCCCCGTCTTCAGGCCGAATTGCGTGCCGCGGTCGTAAAGCAGATTGAATTCCACATAGCGTCCCCGGCGGATGAGCTGGTGGGTGCGTTCTTCTTCCGTCCACGCCTGGCCCATGCGCCGTCTTACGATTTGGGGATAGACCTCGAGAAATGCCAGCCCCACATCGCGGGTAAAGGCGAAATCCTTTTCCCAATTGCCGCAATTGTGATGGTCGAAGAAAATGCCGCCCGCCCCGCGCGCTTCGTTGCGGTGCGGCAGGAAGAAATATTCGTCGCACCATTGCTTGAAGCGGGGGTAATAGGCCGGATCGTGGGCGTCGCAGGCGTGGCTGAGCGCGGCATGGAATTGGGCGGCATCCTGCGGATCGGGGAACATGGGCGTCAGGTCCGCCCCGCCGCCGAACCACGATTTCGTGGTTACGATATGGCGCGTATTCATATGAACGGCCGGCACATGGGGGCTCTGCATATGGGCGACGAGCGAAATGCCGCTCGCCCAGAAACGGGGATCGGTTTCGGCGCCTTCGATCTGTCTGGCGAATTCGGGCGAGAATTTTCCAAATACGGTTGAAACATTGACGCCGACTTTTTCGAACACGCGCCCGCGCAGGATGGCCATCGTGCCGCCGCCGGTGTCCTGTCCGTCTTCCGGCGCGCGCTGCCAGCTCTTGCGTTCGAAGCGGCCGGGCGGCAAATGCGAAAGCGCGCCGTCGTAATCGTCCTCGATTCTCTCGAAGGCGGCGCAGATGCGGTCGCGCAATTCCTCGAACCAGGCGCGCGCTCGGGCTTTCTGATCGGACGGGTTCACGGAAAGCCTCTCGTCTGTCGCAACGCTTCCCCCAATACGATGGCCGAGGCCAGCGCCACATTGAGCGAGCGCAATCCCGGCTTCATCGGAACGACCAGCCGCGCATCGGCCGCCTCATGCACCTGATCCGGCACGCCCGCGCTTTCGCGGCCGGCGAGGATGATGTCGTCGGCCGCGAAGGCGAATTCGGTGTAGGGAGTGGCCGCCTTCGAGGTCAAGAGAACGATGCGGCTCTTTGTGCCCTCGCGGAATTTTTCCCATGAGGCATGGCGCGCGATTTCCGCCAGTTCGAGATAATCCATACCCGCCCGCCTGAAGCCCCGCTCCGTGAAGAGGAAGCCGCAAGGTTCGATGATGTCCACGGGAACACCGAGACAAGCGCCCAGCCTGATCAGTGCGCCCGCATTCTGCGGGATGTCGGGTTCGTAGAGGGCGAGGCGCATGGGCGTTCCTTGACGGAGAAAAGGAATTACTATAGTAATTACTATCCGAAGGCCAGAGGAGGCGGAAAATGTCGAAATACGAGCCTTTGGGCACGTTCCTGAAGGCCAAGGGCGCAAGAGAAATCCCGCTGACCTTCCGGGATGTGGAAAAGATTCTGGGCACGAAGCTGCCAGCGTCCGCCTATCACCATCGCCCATGGTGGGCCAACGAGGCGAGGGGGCATGTCCATGCGAAGGCGTGGCTCGAAGCCGGTTATGAGGCCGCCGAGGTCGATATGGGCGCAAGGAAGCTCGTCTTCAAACGCGCCTCTTATGGAGCAGCACCGATGACGCCGCACAAGGGCATGGCCGAACAACAAAGCGATCATAAGGACGACGACTACGTTATCCCGTCGACGGTGAGCAAAGCGCCCATCTTCGGTGCGCTGAAGGGATTGCTGTGGATCGAACCGGGTTACGATCTCGCTCAATCGCCCTTCAGCAAGGAAGAGTTGGACGAGATGGACAGACGCATGGAAGAGAAGGCCGCCCTGATTGAAGCGGGTTTGAAAAAGCCCAAATGAACCCAAGGTTTCTGCTCGATAGCTGTGCCATCATCTATATCGTCGAACAGCAGCGCATGAAGCGGGTGGCCGCTGAAACCATCGGCGCCGCGTCCGCCACCGGCAATTCGCTCTTTGTCTCGCCGATAACGGCATGGGAATTCGGCATGTTGTTCGCCAAAGGCCGATTGCGCGCGTCCGTCACGATGCGGGACTATTGGGATCGCGTCGTCGCGATCAAAGGCGTCAATCTCGCCCTCATGCCGCCCGAAGTGCTGATGGCGTCATGGAGTCTTCCGGGAAACATCCATGGCGATCCCTGGGACCGCATCATCGCGGCCACGGCGCGCGAATACGGCTTCACGGTGATGACGCGCGATCGCGCGCTTCTGGACTATGCGAGAGAGGGGCATTTGAGCGCACTCGAATGCTGAGGGCGTTTTATTCCCAACCTCGTGAAATTGCCCGCATTTTCTGCGTCATCGTGCCGCAAGACCCTCCAGAATCGACTCTCTATTTTAGCCCGCGATTGCGCCGGGATTCCGGGGGCGGCGCGACGTGACGATCCCACTCCCCGGACCGCCTGATTCGCGAATAGGTGACACCGTGGCAAGCACGACAGCGCCGAATACACCGGAAACCTCACGGCGCGATTTTCTCTACATCGCCACGGGGGTCGTGGCCGCCGTCGGTGCCGCCGCCGCCGCATGGCCCTTCATCGACCAGATGAATCCCGCATCGTCGGTTCTGGCGCTGGCCTCGATCGAGGCGGACATCTCCGCCGTCCAGCCGGGCCAGCAGGTGGTGCTGCAGTGGCGCGGCCATCCGCTGTTCGTGCGCCGCCGCACGCCGAAGGAGATCGCCGAAGCGCGCGCGGTGCCGGTCTCCGAACTTCCCGATCCGCTCGCGCGCAACGCCAATCTGCCGGAAGACGCGCCCGCCACCGATCAGAACCGCGAGATCAAGTCCGAATGGCTGATTCTTGTCGGCGTGTGCACGCATCTGGGCTGCACGCCCACGGTTTCGACGCCGCAGGCGCCGCAGGGCGAATATGGCGGCTGGCTCTGCCATTGCCACGGCTCGCAATACGACACGGCGGGGCGCATCCGCAAAGGCCCGGCGCCGCAGAATCTGGCCGTGCCGGTCTATGCCTTCCTCTCCGACACGCGCATCAAGGTCGGCTAACGGAGCGAGAGATGTCAGGTCATTCCACTTACGTTCCCAAGACCGCCTTCGAGAAATGGCTCGATGTGCGGCTGCCGATCCTGCGTTTCGCCAACGATACGCTGATGACGTATCCGACGCCCAAGAACCTCAACATCTGGTACACCTTCGGCGGCATCCTCGCCTTCTGTCTCGGCGTGCAGATCGTCACGGGCATCGTGCTGGCGATGCATTACGTGCCCAACGCGAACATGGCGTTCGATTCCGTCGAGAACATCATGCGCAACGTCAATTACGGCTGGCTGATGCGCTATATGCACGCCAACGGCGCCTCGATGTTCTTCCTCGCCGTCTATATCCATATTTTCCGCGGCCTCTATTACGGCTCGTATAAAGCGCCGCGCGAGATGATCTGGATCCTGGGCGTGGTGATCTACATCCTGATGATGGCGACCGCCTTCTTCGGCTATGTGCTGCCCTGGGGGCAGATGTCGTTCTGGGGCGCGACCGTCATCACCAATCTCTTCTCCTCGCTCGATCAGCTCGTGCCCCATCTCGGCAGCGCCATCACCACCTGGCTCTGGGGCGATTTCGCGGTCGGCGATCCCACGCTCAACCGCTTCTTCTCGCTGCATTACCTGCTGCCCTTCATCATCGCGGGCGTGGTGGGCTTGCATATCTGGGCGCTGCATGTGCCGGGCAACAACAATCCGCTCGGCATCGACGTGAAAGGCCCGCAGGACACCGTTCCCTTCCATCCCTATTACACGGTGAAGGACGTGT
This sequence comes from Rhizomicrobium sp., assembly GCA_035516955.1. GTDB lineage: Bacteria > Pseudomonadota > Alphaproteobacteria > Micropepsales > Micropepsaceae > Rhizomicrobium. The sequence goes on along the minus strand of DATIZS010000414.1, from coordinate 1,488 downwards.
TCTATCTCTCGCTCTTCGTGCTCGTCTTCGCCTTCCTCGTCTTCTACGAGCCGAATTTCGTGGGCAACCCGGACAATTACACGCCGGCCAACCCGATCGTGACGCCGCCCGATATCGTGCCCGAATGGTATCTCTTGCCGTTCTACGCGATGTTGCGCTCGGTGCCGCAGAAGCTCGTCGGCGTGCTCGTGCTGTTCGGCGCGCTGGCCACGCTCGTCTTCATCCCGTGGCTCGATTCCTCGAAGGTGCGCTCGAACCGCTTCCGCCCGATGATGAAGCTGTTCTTCTGGCTGTTCCTCGTCGACTGCATCATGCTGGGCTATATCGGCTCGCAGAGCGCCGACGCATCGGTCACACTGGGCGGCGCCGATCTGCCGCTGGTCTGGTTCGCGCGGCTCGGCACGCTTTATTACTACGCTTTCTTCTGGCTGCTCATGCCGCTCATCGGCCTGATCGAGCGCCCCAAACCCTTGCCCGACGGGATCGGAAAGCCCGTTCTGGCGCCCGCCGAGTAAGGAGAGGATCATGCGCTTTGCCCTTCCGCTCGGCCTGGCCCTTGGCGTCGCGTTTTGCGCGCCGGCTTTCGCGCAGGCGATGAATACCGACGCGCGTCCCGTGAAGGACGTGCACTGGTCCTTCGAGGGCCCGTTCGGCATGTACGATCAGGCGGCGCTGCAGCGCGGCTTCCAGATCTACAAGGAAGTCTGCTCGACCTGCCACAGCCTGAATCGCGTCGAATTCCATACGCTCTCCGAGCCCGGCGGCCCGAGTTTCACGGATGCGCAGATGAAGGCGATCGCGGCGGGCTATCAAATTCCCGCCGGTCCCAACGACAAGGGCGAAACGACCGACGCCAATGGCAGCCCGCTGTCGCGCGCGGGCACGCCCGCCGATCATTTCCCGCCGCCCTTTCCGAACGAAAACGCCGCGCGCACCGCCAACAACGGCGCGCTGCCGCCGGATCTCTCGCTGGTCGCCAAATCGCTGCCGGGCGGGCCTCAGCGCATCTATTCGATCCTGACGGGCTTCGGCGAAAAGCCGCCCGCCTGGTTCCATGTGATGGAGAACAAATACTACAACCCCTATTTCGACGGCTGGAACATCTCCATGCCGCCGCCGCTCACCGACGGCTCGGTGACCTATTCCGACGGCACGCCCAACACGCTCGATCAGGAAGCCCATGACGTGGTGACCTTCCTGATGTGGGCGGCGGAGCCCAAGATGGAAGAGCGCAAGGAGATGGGCTTCGGCGTGATGATCTTCCTGCTCGCGCTGTCGGGGCTGCTCTATCTCTCCTATCGCAAGGTCTGGAAGGACGCGCACTAATCCTTCGGGGCCCGCTCGCGCGGGCACCTCAGGATGACGTATAGCCGTCATGGTGAGGTGCGAGCGTAGCGAGCCCCGAACCATGATAGGCTGATCCCATGACCAAAACAGTCCTCGGCATCATCGGCGGAAGCGGGGTCTACGACATTTCGGGCCTCGAGG
>DATIZS010000413.1:0-2667 GCA_035516955.1 Rhizomicrobium sp. | reverse complement strand
ATTACCTCGCCAAGCCGGTCGATGCCGACGACGTAGCCGCGGCGCTGTTGGCGCTGGACAACCGAAAGATCGAGCCACCGGAAAATCCCATGTCGGCCGATCGCGTGCGCTGGGAACATATCCAGCGCGTCTATGAGCTCTGCGGCCACAACGTTTCCGAAACCGCGCGCCGCCTCAACATGCACCGCCGCACGCTGCAGCGGATATTGGCGAAGCGCAGCCCGCGTTGAGCCGACCTGTCATCCCCGGCCGAGCATTGCGCGCCCTTCGAGGCCCCGCGCGCGTCATGCTGAGGTGCGAGCGAAGCGAGCCTCGAAGCATGCGCGCGGGGCACCTCAGGGCGACGCACGCGAGGGGAAGGGGACCCAGGTGATCAACGCTTCTTCGATTTCGATACCTGGGTTCCCTTCCCTCGCGCCGCTTTGCGGCGCTCGCCGGGAATGACAGCCTGCAATTTCTTCGGCGCAATCTTCTGCCAGCGCCGTTGCAGCAACGAGCGCAACGTTATGACATCGAGTTTCGAAAGACGCGCCAGCACGCTCGGATAATTCTTGTAATGCTCGGTGATGAAGAAAAGCTTCGGCTCGGCTTCGAGCAGCATGTCGCGCTCGTCGATGGTATCGACCAGCAGCACCATGGCATTGTCGCTTGCGCGCAGGCGCGTGAAGAATTTCTTGTTCAGGAGAAACGCGGGCTTACCGTGGGACGATCCTTCCTCCACGCTGGGAAACGACAGCACGATCTTCTTCATCGCGGCTTTATTCATCGCTCACTCCGATCACCCGCGCCGCCTCGGCCGCCAGTTCCAGCGCATTCGACAGCCGCTCGGCCGCCACTTTTGCAAACGACAGCGTCACCGCCTTGCGCCGGCTCGGATGCAATATCGCGACGGGCGACGGCCTGACGATCGCCCCACCATAGCGGTCGGCTACGATCAGGCCTGTGTCAGCAGGCACCAGTTCGTCGGGAAAATCCGGCGGGATCGCGAAATAGAAGAGCTCGCAGAACTCCAGATATTCCGGCCATTTCTGATCGCCCTTGAGATCGGCGATGGCGACCTTGATCTCCACGCCGAGCACGGTTCCGTCGGGCCCCAGCGCCGCGACATCGAGCCTTCGCCCGTTCGCGAGCGTGAATTCCAGGATCGGCGAAAAGCCCTCCTGCATCAGAAGCCGGCTTACGCCGCGCGCCACATCGACGGCTGTTTCCATGACGGCACTGGAACATTCGGGGAACGAAAAATCAACTGGAACGTTGCTGGGAGCGCGCGCGATATGTCTGCCCGCCAAGGAGACGACCATGTTTGACAAACTCACGCCCTGTCTGTGGTTCGACGGCAAGGCCGAAGAGGCCGCGAAATTCTATGTTTCCATCTTTCCCAATTCGAAGATCACGAAGACCGCCTATTACAGCGAGGCGGGCCCGATGAAAGCGGGCACGGTGCTGATCGTTTCCTTCGAGCTCGACGGCGTGCCCTTCACCGCGCTCAATGGCGGGCCGCACTACAAATTCAACGAAGCCGTGTCGTTCCAGATCCCCTGCAAGACCCAGAAGGATGTCGATTATTACTGGGACAAGCTCACGGCCGGCGGCAGCGAAATTCAATGCGGCTGGCGGAAAGACAAATATGGATTGGCGTGGCAGGTGGTGCCCGTGAAGCTCATGGAGCTGAATGCGCATGGCGAGCCTGCGCGGCTTGTGCGCATGAACCAGGCGATGTTCAAGATGAAGAAGCTCGATATCGCGGCGCTGGAGCGCGTGTATAACGGCTAAATAAAGCTCGTCATGGCCGGGCCTGTCCCAGCCATCCATAAACACATTTCAAGACGGAGGTTATGGATGGCCGCCACAAGGGCGGCCATGACGTTTAATTTGCTTCTTTCGCCAATCCGTAGATCGCGGCCGGAGCGCCGGAAAGTGCGGCCCACAATTGATCGCCATAAGAGAAGTGCCACCATTCGTCGGGATGGCCTTCGAAGCCTTGCTCATGCATCGCCCAATGCAGCAGACGGCGATTGGCGCGCGCCTCTTCATCGGAAAAGCACATTTCCGCATTGGCGCGTTCGAAACGGTCGCGATGGGCGAGTTCGGTGACATCGTCGAAGATCGAGCCCATCCACAAAAGCTCGCCATCCTTCCACCGGATCGACAGATCGCATGCGGCGCCGGTTGCGTGCGGTGCCGGCCGCGCCTCGCTCCCGCTGGGAGCGGCCCAATAGCGTTCGACTTCGCGGGTGAGCGCATCGCCCGACAGATGAGGCGCGCGCTTCTTGATCTCCGCCGGCATCCAGACGTCGTGGAAATAGGCCTGCACCGCGCGGGGCCGCCAGGCGTCGAAGACGAAGAGTTCGAGGCCGGCTTCGGCGAGACGCCGGTTGATCTTCACCAGCTTCGCCGCCACGACCACACGCGCCAGCAGCTTCGGCGTCGCTCCCTCGATCCGCCGCCAATAGGGCGGATTGTGCGCGCTCCAGTAATAATTCTCCCCCGCGATGCCCAGTTCGCCCAGATCCATCAGCGCCTCGTCGCTGAGGGGGCCGAGCGGATGGGCGCGGAAATCCTTTTTCCGGGCGCGCGCGGGGCCCTGATCGGGGATGGGCCTGGCACGCCATGCCGCGAGCGAACCGAAAATGGACATAGCGCCTCCGAAACCTGTTTCGAGTATAA
>DATIZS010000412.1:0-2477 GCA_035516955.1 Rhizomicrobium sp. | reverse complement strand
CACGCTCGCCCGTGTGCATTACATCGTGGCGCGCAATCGCGGCGCGCGTCCCAAGGTGGACGTCAAGGATCTCGAAGCCGAGATCAGGGTCGCCATCCGCACCTGGGAAGATTCATTTGCCGACCAGATGTCGGCGCAGCATGGCGACGAAGGGAGCGCGCTCTATCAGCGTTATGCCAGCGCTTTCCCCGCAAGCTATCGCGATGCGTTCACGCCCGCGCAAGCTGCCGCCGACATCGGTGAAATCGAGGCGGTGCTCTCGGGGACCGCGCCCGGCGACACCGTGGCGGCCCGCGTTTATGGCGAGGAGGGCGATCCCAGAAGCACGGTCAGGCTGAAGCTTTTCGTGCGCGGGGGCTTCATGCCGCTTTCATCCTGCCTTCCCATTTTCGAAAATCTCGGCCTCCGCGTCATTGCCGAAGATTCTTATGCGCTGACGCCCAAGGCCAATGACGGTGCGGGCCAGATGGCGGCCATGCACAATTTCCTGATGGAGCGCGCCGATGGCGGCACCGCCGATCTCAAACTCCTCAAACCGCTTCTCGAAGAGGCCTATCATGCAGTGGTTGCCGGCGGATGCGAGTCCGATGGCTTCAACCGGCTGATCACGCTCTCCGGGCTCAACTGGCGCGATGTGACGATTCTACGTTGCTGCGCGCGATTTTTGCGCCAGGCCAATATCACTTTCGGCCAGTCCTATATGGATCAGGCGCTGGCCGCCAATCCCGACATCGCGAAGCTGCTGGTCGAACTCTTTTACGCGCGGCTTGATCCTTCGGCCAAGGGCGACCGCAAGAAGAGCGAGCAGGCGATCAGTGCCAAGATCGAAGCCGCGCTCTCCGACGTCAAAAGCCTCGATGACGACCGCATCATCCGCCGCATGCAGAACGTGATCGACTGCACGTTGCGCACGAGCTTCTTCCAGAAAGACGCCGAGGGGAAACCCAAGCCCTTCATTGCCTGCAAGCTGGACAGCCGCAAGCTCGATGAATTGCCGCCGCCCCGGCCGCTGGTGGAAGTCTTCGTCTATTCGCCGAAGGTCGAAGCCGTGCACCTGCGCTTCGGGCGCGTGGCGCGCGGCGGCATTCGCTGGTCGGACCGGCGCGAGGATTTTCGCACTGAAATTTTGGGTCTCGTTAAAGCCCAGCAGGTGAAAAACGCGGTGATCGTGCCGGTCGGCGCCAAGGGCGGCTTCTATCCCAAGCAATTGCCGCAAAACGCGACGCGCGAGGAAGTGCTGGCAGAAGCCATCCGCGCCTATCAGCTTTTCATCGGCGCGCTGCTGGACATCACCGACAATATCGGCGCCAACGGCAAGGTGATCGCGCCCAAGGATGTCGTGCGCTATGACGACGATGATCCCTATCTGGTGGTGGCGGCCGACAAGGGCACGGCCACGTTCTCGGATATCGCGAACGCGATTGCCATCGCGCGCGGATTTTGGCTGGGCGATGCCTTCGCCTCCGGCGGCAGCCGCGGCTACGACCACAAGAAAATGGGCATCACCGCGAAGGGTGCCTGGGAAGCGGTCAAGCGCCACTTCCGCGAAATGGGCCGCGACATCCAGTCTGAGCCTTTCAGCTGCATCGGCGTCGGCGACATGTCGGGCGACGTCTTCGGCAACGGCATGCTGCTGTCGAAGCACACCAAACTGATCGCCGCCTTCGATCACCGGCATATTTTCGTCGATCCCGCGCCCGATGCGGAAACGAGCTGGAACGAGCGCAAGCGCATGTTCGACCTGCCGCGCTCGAGCTGGGCCGATTACGACGCGAAACTGATTTCCAAAGGCGGCGGCATATTCCCGCGCACCGCCAAGGAAATTGCGCTTTCCGCCGAGATGAAGGCGATGGCGGGGCTGAAAAAGGACCGCGTCTCGCCCGGCGATTTCATCAAGGCGATGCTCACGGCCGAGTGCGATTTGCTGTGGTTTGGCGGCATCGGCACCTTCGTGAAGGCGAGCGCGCAGACCCAGGCCGATGCGGGCGATCGCACCAATGACGCGCTGCGGGTGAATGCCCGTGATCTCAAGGCCAAAGTCGTGGGCGAGGGCGCCAATCTGGGTGTGACGCAATTGGGCCGCGTCGAATATGCGCGTGCCGGCGGGCGCATCAATACCGATGCCGTCGACAATTCTGCCGGCGTCGATACCTCCGACCACGAGGTCAATATCAAGATTCTGATGAGCGGTCCGCTTCGCCGCGGCGAGCTCAAGGACGAGGAGCGCGACACGCTGCTGGCCACCATGACCGACGATGTGGGTCGCCTGGTGCTGGCCGACAATTACGACCAGACTTTCGCAATTTCGGCGGCGCAGGCGAGCGCGGTGCGCGATTTGGATGCCGCCGGCCGCTTCATGCGCGATCTGGAGCGCGGCGGCCGCCTCGACCGGGCGGTGGAATTTTTGCCCGACGACGAAGCCCTTCGCGCGCTAGCGCGCGAAGGGCTTCGTCGTCGGGCAAAAATTCCACCGCCCG
>DATIZS010000411.1:0-2189 GCA_035516955.1 Rhizomicrobium sp. | reverse complement strand
CGGTTCCGGGCGATCGATTGCGCACCGGTTGCCTTAGATACGCGGGCCAGCGCCGGCGGATCACTGATGCGTGCTTCGAGGCGCTGCTTCGCAGCGCACCTCAGCATGACGTCATCCTGAGGTGCGACCCCGGACTTGATCCGGGGGAGCCCCGAAGGGCGCAGCTACCCCGGCAGCACGACCTTGTCGATCACCTGGATCACGCCGTTGTTCTGATAGATGTCGTAGATGGAGATATCCGCGACGTTGCCCTTCCCGTCGATGAGGGCGATGTTGGAGGGTCCGTTGAGCATGGCGGTGAGGGTGCCGCCTTCGACGGTCTTGAGCCGCACCTGCCCGCCATTCTCGTTGATGAGCTTGAGCAGCGTGGCGGAATCGTAGCGGCCCTTCACGATCAGATAGCGCGCATCCTTCGCGGCGGCATCCGGCTTCAACATCGCCGCGACGCGGGCCTGTCCCAGCGCGGCATAGGCGGTGTCGGTGGGCGCGAAGACGGTGTAGTCGCCTGGAGCTTGCAGCGTGCCGGTCAAACCCGCCGCCTTCAACTCCGCAACCAGGGTGGCGTGTTCGGGCGAGTGGGCGGCGCTGGCGTAGATGCTTTCACTCGCCAGCATGGCGGCCCCCGCAACCATCGGGTTCTGCGCCTCCACCGGCGCCGGGGGTCTTGCGGAGTTCATCGTGGTGATGGCGCCGGAACCGGCGCCGATGAAAAGCGCCGTCGCCGCCGCCGCTGCTGCCATGTGCTGCATTGCGTGCCCCTCGGGCAAATGGCCTTCACGGAATCAATGCGGGATGCTCGGCAGGGTTCCGGAAATATCCGGGCAAGACTCTACGCGCAGGCCCGCGCCACGAGCTTGCGCAGGAACACCTCGCAGGCCGCGAGTTGCGCCAGTTCCACAAACTCGTCGGGTTTGTGCGCCTGATCGATGGAGCCCGGCCCGCAGACGACAGCGGGAATGCCTGCGGCCTGGAACAGTCCGGCTTCCGTGCCGTAGGCGACCGTCTCCACATGGTTGGCGCCGGAGAGTTCGCGCGCCAGCGCCACCGCAGGCGAATCGGCGTCGAGTGCAAGCCCCGGATAGGAGGAGACGATCTTCGTCTCGATATCCGCTTCGGGCGCATGCGCATAGCGCGGCAGAATGTGGTTCGCTGCGTATTCTTCCATACGCTGCGCCACGTCGCGCGGATCGCGGCCCGGCAGCGTGCGGCACTCCCAATTGATGACCGCCTCGCGCGCCAGGATGTTCAGCGCCGTGCCGCCACGGATGACGTTGGCCTGCAGCGTCGTGTAGGGCGGATCGAAGCGGGAATCGGAATCGCTGCGCAGCATGCGGCCGACGCGATCGATGCCGGCGACGAACTCGCCCGCCAGCATCACCGCGCTCGCGCCCTTGTGCGGCGCGCTCGAATGGCCTTCCTTGCCGTGGCAGCGCGTGACCAGACCGGTGCCGCCCTTGTGCGCGCCGACGACGCGCATGCTGGTCGGCTCGCCGACGATGGCGAGCGCGGGCTTGATCTCAGCCTTCTTGAGATCGTCGAGCAGACGAGGCGCGCCGCGGCAGCCCACTTCCTCGTCATAGGAAAGCGCGAAATGGATCGGGCGCTTCAGCCGCGCTTCGCCGATCTCCCGCGCCATGGCGAGCGCGGTGCCGACGAAGCCTTTCATATCGCAGGCGCCGCGGCCGTAAAGCCTGTCGCCGCGCACCTCCGGCTCGAAGGGATCGCTCGACCAGTCCTGCCCGTCGACCGGCACCACGTCGGTATGGCCCGAGAGCACATAGCCGCCGCCCGTATCGGGGCCGATGGTAGCGAACAGATTCGCCTTCCGGCTGCTCTTGTCGAAGGAACGCCGGCAGCGCGCGCCGAACTTCTCCAAAAGTTCCTGCGCGAAATCGATCAGCGCGAGGTTGGAGCCGCGGCTGGTGGTGTCGAAGGCGATCAGCGATTTGGTGAGATCAAGGGCGGAAAGGGGCATGGCTATCATCACCAAGAACCCTTCCCTCTCCCCCGCTGCGCGGGGGCGAGGGAAGATGGCGGGGGCATGTCGCGCGCGAGGAGATCAATTGTCGAAGCTCGATTGCGGGTTCCCGATCACCGAGAGGAACTCACGGCGGGTGAGCGGATTCTTGCGGAACTCGCCATGCATGGTCGAGGTCACCATGGTGACGCCGGTCTTGTGCACGCCACGC
>DATIZS010000410.1:0-2116 GCA_035516955.1 Rhizomicrobium sp. | reverse complement strand
ACGACAGCGCCGCCGGCGCGCAAGATATTGCGTCGTGTATGCATTCCCGGATCCTCGTTGGCGCGTCGCGCCGTCCAGCCAATCAGCCCGCCGAACATGCCGTTTTGTTCGCTGTCATCGACACCCTGCCCGCGGGATGTGGCGCGGATAAGGCAGCCAGCAATCTTGCGTCGCGGCCATAGACGTCGGAACGAAAGCCCACATCGCCGTCCGCATCCGCAATTGCCGTCCAATAGAGCACATAAACCGGCAGCTTTCTGTCAAGCGGGACGTGCTTGGTTTCGTGCGCATCGATCAGCGATTTGATCTGGGTTAAACCGGCGTTCACGTCGCCCGTCAGCGCGTAGGACGCCAGCGGCTGGATCTGCTCCACGCGCATGCAGCCATGGCTGAGATGGCGATCCTGGCGCGCAAAGAGATCGCGCGACGGCGTGTCGTGCAGATAGGAGTTGAAGCGGTTCGGCATTTCGAGCTTCACATAGCCCAGCGAATTGTCGTCGCCGGGAATCTGGCGGAAGGAGAAGGGAAAATTCGCGGCCGAAATGCCGTGCCAGTCGATCGTGCGGCCGAAGGGATCGCTGGGCGGACCGTTCACGATGACGATGTGTTCCTGCGAAAGGTAATTCGGATCGCGCCGCAACTTTGGCAACATTTCGTGGCGCGCGATATTGTCGGGCACGTTCCAGGGCGGATTGACCGTGACCTCTTCCACTTGTGCGAAGAACATCGGCGTCGGGCTCGCGCGCTTGCCCGCGATGATGCGCGAAGTGAGAACGGTTTTGCCGTCGTCGCTCACCTTCAAGGTGGCATCGGCCGTGTTGACCTCGATGTAGCGCGCGGCGAATTCGGGCATCCAGCGCCAGCGTTCCATGTTGAGCATGATCTCTGTGGCGCGCAGGTTCGCGGGCATGTTGAGGGAGGCCAGCGTGTCCTTGTCGAGCGCGCCGTCCGCTTCGAGGCCGTTGCGCGTCTGATACTCCTTCAAGGCGGCCGTAAGATCGTCGCCGGTTTTTTCCTCGAAGCCGAGGCGCTGACGCAGCAGCAGCAAATCTTCGCCGGGTTTGAACTTCGCCGTATCCGGAATCTGTGGCCAGCCGCCATGGGCGGCGATGTCGCGATAGCGGATATAGGCTTTTTTCAGCCCCGCATATTCGGCGTGCGGAGGCGAAAGTGCTGCAATCCATTTCGCCAGGGAATTGTCGGCGAGCGCGGCAGAGAGCGTGGCGACCGCATCGAAGCTCTGCTCGGGAAGCGCGACATCGCCTTCCACCGTATAGGGCGAAACGCGGCCCTGCTTCATGTCGCGCGCATATTTCAGCAAGCCGTCGGTGAGAAGGAGATCGAATGCGGCGATTCCCGCGGCGCTGTCGCGATGGGCGCGCAGCGCCAGCGCATCGGCGTGATAGGCATCGGGATCGAGCCCGTCATCGCCCGCCTGCATCACCGTGGCGGACGCAAGCTCGGCCTGCGCCCGCTCGGTCCACACCGGCGCATCGGCGCGCGCGTCATAGAACCGGCGCAACGCATCGAGATCGAGGCCGTTCACCGGCGGTTTTTCGAGGTCCTGTTTGATGAGCGGCGCGATGGAGGGCGCTGCAATGGCGGGCCTCGGCGGCGGCGGCGCGGGTGGCTTCTTCGCCATGCCCGAAAGCAGCAAAATCGCCGCCGCGCCGGAAAGCAGCATCAGGACGGAATGCGCATTACGCGTGTTCATGGTGTCGCGTTTATGGAGCGCGCCCCGCCCGCCCGCACTGATTTATATCAGGTCTGGTCCCAGATCGGCTTGAAGCCCGCCCCGCCCATCAGGATGTTCTGCGGCGAGTTCTTGTCGATATGTCCGATCAGGCCCTGATAGACGCCATAGCCGACGAGTTCCTGGAGCCTGGGCGCGAATGTGCGCACCAGCGGCGCGGGAAGCCCGAGCTGCTGGTTTTCCTGCTGGCGGATGAATCCGGCGCAATAATTCATGGCGATGCCGGTGCGGCGCTTATCGGTTCGATTGGCACCGCCGCCATGCCAGAGCGCGCCGTCCCACACGAGCACGCTGCCCTTCTTCATCTCGGCGGGACTGCTGTCGTAGGTGCCGCCGTAAACGGGATTGTGTTTCTTGTGGCTG
>DATIZS010000409.1:0-11944 GCA_035516955.1 Rhizomicrobium sp. | reverse complement strand
ACCGTCGGGGTCGGGGTAGCGGTAGACCTTGCCCTCGAAATTGCGCAGCAGGAGATCGTCGCCGTCGCGGCCGGCGATCGGGTCGGGCGCGAGCAGGATTTTCCCGCCGCCCCCCGGCGCGTCGATGCAGAACATCGGCGTTGCATAGCCGGTGGTGTGGCCGCGCAGACCCCGGATGATCTCGAGGCCCTTGTCCACGCTGGTGCGGAAATGGCCCGAGCCGCGGATCGGATCGCATTGATAGAGGTAATAGGGCTTCACCCGGCGCTTCAGCAGGCCGTGCATCAGCGGCTTCATCACCGCGATGTCGTCGTTGACGCCCTTGAGCAGCACCGTCTGGCTGCCCAGCGGAATGCCGGCATCGGCCAGCCGCGCGGTGGATTCGGTGACTTCGGGCGTGAGTTCGCGCGGATGGGTGAAATGGATGCTCATCCACAGCGGATGATGCTTCTTCAAGACCTTCACCAGATCCTTGGTGATGCGCTGCGGCAGCACCACGGGGATCTTCGTGCCGATGCGGAGGAATTCGATGTGCTTGATGGCGCGCAAGCGGCCCAGCAGCCAATCCAGCTTGTCGTCGCCGATGGAGAGCGGGTCGCCGCCGGAGAGCAGCACGTCGCGCACCTCGCTATGTTCCTCGAGATAGGCCAGCGCCTGTTCCCATTGCTTGACGGAGAACTGGTACTCGCCGCCCGGATTGCCGACGACGCGCGCGCGCGTGCAATAGCGGCAATAGGTCGAGCAGGTGCCGGTCGTGAGAAAGAGGACGCGGTCGGGATAGCGGTGCACGAGGCCCGGTACGACCGTGTCGTGGTCCTCGCCCAGGGGATCGTCGTCCTCGCCGGGCAGCCGGATGAATTCGTCGCCGGTCATGATGTGGGTGCGCCGCAGCGGCTCGGAGGCGTCGTCCAGCCCCATCAGGCTCGCGTAATAGGGGGTGATGCCGACCGGGAGCGGGCCCTTGTGGCGCTCGACCGCGCTCTTCTCGTCGTCAGACAGAAGGAAGATGCGCGAGAGCTCCTCCAGATTGCGGATGCGGGTGCGGAACTGCCAGTGCCAGTCGTTCCAGTCCCGCGCGCTCGTGCCGGGATAGAAGCGGCGGTAGAAGGCGCGTGTGTCGGGATTGACGGGGAAGCGCAAGGCGGGCTTCTGCGCCTCGACCTTTCTGAATTTTGCCGCTTCCTGAAGGTGGGGACGGGGTTCAAGTCCGGGACGGACTTCCCGCAACGGAGGCTTCAACACCTGCCTCCGTACTATCTGGAGACTCATTGTCTCTCGTGACCCTCGACGGCCAAACGCCCGGAAAGCCCCAGCTTTCGCTTCAACGGCGTAGCACGCGGGCGGATATTTAGGAGCTTTTGCAAATCCGTCAAGAGAAGGCCCCTCGAATACTGTGAACGCCCCCAAACTTGGCAAATATAGGTGGCGTATATTCTTCAAGTAAAAGGGCTGAATTATTGAAGATCGACCAAGTAAAAGCGGCGCGACCCCGGCGCGCGGATTCGATTCTCAATTCGGGGGATGCGAATGCATTGCGAGAGGAAGCCGCATCCGGCGCTTTCGAAATCTCGCTCAAACCTTCGCGCGAACGCGCATCGCGCGCGGATGAGCGGCGCTGAATTTGCCGAAGGCGCGCGGAAGACTGGGGCGATGTCCGCTAGCGGCGCGCGCGTGCGCCGTGGAATCCGCGCGCGTCGAACAGATCGAGCGTGCGGGTGTGATGACCGCCGACCGCGACGGAGACGCTTCCCACCTTCGTCGCCGAGTCGAACGTCGGCAGCACGGTCCGTTCCTCCGACGGGTAGAGCACGAGCAGGATGCGCCGCCCGCCCGTGAGCGGGATCGTCATCTGGAAGTGGTCGTCGTCATGGGTGTCGCCGTCCCACATCCGGATCGGCAGCATGGCGGACTTGCCATAATAGAGCATCTCGGCGATCACGCTGCGGTTGGCGACGGCGACGGTGTCGTAGGGCCGGTTCCAGGCTTCCTCGACGACCGAGAGGCAGAGCTTGCGCCAGCCTTCCTCGCGCTTGAAGGCGTTGCCCTGCCCGATCAGCCCGGCCGAATGCGGCACGACGGCGATGATCCAGAGCACAACCATCACGAGGCTGTCGAAGGCCAGCGAAAGGTAAAGCGGCCAGCGCCTGACGATGCTCAGCATCGCGCCCACCGCGAGCGGGGTCGCCGCCACATAACCCGTCGCCGCCCAATTGGCGTTGGCCTCGGAGATGAAGGCCTGAACGATGATGATCAGGATCGGCGGCACGGCAAAGGCGGCGAGCAGCAGGTCGCGGTCGTCGCGGGCACGGGCAAGCTTCCAGAGGCTGGCCGCGAACGCCACCATCATCACCGGCCCGAAGACGCCGAACTGCCCGCCGACGAAGGTGAGCGCGCTCATGACGTTGAAGCGGGCATGGCTCCAGTCGGCATTGGATTCGGTGTGGCCGACGGTTGGAAACCCGTGCGCCCAATTCCACCAGATATTGGGCGCGAGCAATGCAAGCCCGATGAGGAGGATCGCGAGCCCGCGCCAGCTCAGCACCAGCTTGCGGGCTTTGGGGATGAGTGCCGCCGCGATCACCGCGCCCAGCACGAAATAGAGCATGGCGTATTTCGACATCAGCCCGAGCCCGAGCCCGACGCCGCAAAGCACCGGCCAGCGCCAGCTCCGATCTTCACAGCCGCGGATGAAGGCGTAAAGCGCCATCGACCAGAAGAAGAGCAGCGGAACGTCGGTCGAAACGAGACCGCTCGAATAGGAAAGCCCCGGCAGCGTGATATAGGCGATGGCGCTCCACATGCCGACGCGCGAATCCGAGAGCCGTTTGGCGATGCCGTAAATGAAGAGCGCCGTGCCGGCGTGGAGCAGCGGCGAGGAAAGCCGGATCGCCCATTCCGAATCGCCGAACGCGCTCGTCGTCAGCCACACGATCCAGCCGATCATCGGCGGCTTGGAGAAATAGCCGAGCGCGGGATGCTGCGCCCAGAACCAGTATTGCGCTTCGTCGGGATAAAGCTCGAGCGGCGAAAGCACGAGCACGGCGATCCTCACGATCGTCAGCGCCGCGATCACGGCCGCGGCGATGTTGTAAAGCCGGCGGTCGATGGCGGGCGTCATTCCGGTGCCGGCGTTACGCGGTAAAAGGTGACGTGCTCGCGCTCGCCGCGCGAATAATTGAAGCCGGAAAGCTCATCCACCTTTTTCGCCGTGGCGTGAAGTTTCGTGAGCCGGGTGAGAAATCTTTTTTGCTGATGATCCTCGATCAGCGCGAGGCCGCCCTGCATGGCGGCGATGCCTGCGGCGCTCTCGCCGTTTTCGATTTCGGTGTTGGTGCCGAGCAGGAACACGAGGCTCGGCTCGACATATCCGCCCAGCACCACCGGCGGATCGTCGGGCCGCTTGTCGATGGCCACGCGCGCCGCCAGATGCGGGCTCATCCAGATATCGGGCACCTGCTGCGCCAGGCCCCAGACGACCGAGGGATAGAAGATCACCGCCGCCGCCACCGCACAGACCGAGGCGCCGATCGTGCGCCGCTTCAAAACGAGCCCGATGGCCGAAAGGCCCAGCGCCGTTCCCGCAACCGCGCCGCCCACCAGCAGAAGCGTGATATGGCCGCCGAAATGCGGAGGCAGAAACAGCAGCGCGCCCGCGAAGGCGAGCACCCCGATCAGGAACTGGAACGCCGCCAGATAGCGCAGCAGCTTCAGCCAGCCCGGCTCGGCTTCGTCGCGCGGCCGCATCGCCCAGAGCGCGCCCATGAACGCCACCGCCGGATAGGCGGGAAGGATGTAATGGGGAAGCTTGGTCGGCACGATCTCGAACATCAGCCAGCATGCGCCCGACCAGGCGAGGAGATAGCGCAGCACGGGATCTTTCCGGTTCAGAATCGCCCAGCCGACACCTGGCAGCGCGAACAGGATCGCGGGCCACAACGTGACGCTCGCGAGCGCGAGGTAATAGCCGGGCGGCGCGCCATGGGTTTCCTGACCGCCGAGAATCTTCGCCGCGAAATCATGGCCGAGCGATTGCTCGTAGAATTGTCCCTGGCTTTCGAAGGCGATCGCAATGCCCCAGGGCAGCGTGATCGCGAGCATCAGCGCGATGCCGGGCCAGGGATGAAGCGTGCGGAGCCATTTCCAGTCGCGATCCCAGAGCGAAACCGCGATCACCGTAACCGCCAGGACCGCGACGATGATCGGGCCCTTGAGCAAGATGCCCAGCGCGAACGCCGTCCATCCGCCGAGCGCGAGCCACAATCCGGGCGGCGCGCGGCTTGGGTCGCGGGCGGCGAGATAACATCGCATCAAAAGCGCCTGCGAGCCGAGCACGGTCGCGAGCAGCACCGCATCGGTCTTGGCGATCTTGGTTTCGGCGGTGAGCGAAACGGTGAATCCGATGAGCGCCGCTGCGATCAGCGCCACCGGCGGCGGGGCGAAGGCGCGCGCGCACCAGAAGGCGAGGAAGACGGCGGCGAAGCCTCCGATCAGCGAAGGCAACCTGTAGGTCCAGATCTCGTTATAGGGCGGGTCCGAAAAGAGCTTGGTCGAGGCCACCTGCAGCCAGTAGATGCCGACCGGCTTCTTGTAGCGGGGCCCGATGGAATAGCGGATGTCGACATAGTTGCCGGTCTCGATCATCTGCTTGGAGGCCTGGGCGAAGCGGCTCTCGTCGCGGTCGAGCGGGGGCAGCGAGAAGAAGCCCGGAACCCAGGCGATGAAGCAGAGCAGGAACAGCGTGGCAAAGGGCCGCTTGGCCAGCCGCTCCAAAAGTGCGGAGCGCGTGGAAATTGCGGGCGCCGCGGCCGTGCTCATCTGGAATGCCTCTTGAATGCCCCGCCCGGAAGCCGCGGGACCTACCGTTAACGGCGGCTTCGGCCCTGTTTCTCGCGGGCCGGGGCCTGTATAAGGCCCGCGCCGCGCGCGGCCAAGCCTTTGAACATGACGGATTCGAACGGATTATCTCCATGGCGCTTGCGTTATCGGTGGTCGTGCCGGTGAAGGACGAGGAGGAGAATGTGGGCCCGCTGGCGCACGAGATCGCCCGCGCCGTCGCCCGGGAAGGCGAGAGCGAGATCATCTTCGTCGATGACGGCTCGGCCGACGCCACCGCCACCGTCCTCAAGGGATTGAAGAACGAGATTCCCGCGCTGCGCGTGATCCGGCACGGGCGCAATATCGGCCAGAGCCGCGCCATCCGCACGGGCGTGCGCGCGGCGCGCAGCGATACCGTGGTGACGCTCGACGGCGACGGCCAGAACGATCCCGCCGATATCCCCAAGCTGCTCGCCATCCTGCGCGGACCGGATGCGGCGAAGATCGGCGTCGTCTGCGGTGTGCGGACCAACCGCAAGGACAGCCTGAAGAAGAAGCTCGCCTCCGGCGCCGCCAACCGCTTCCGCCGCATGATGCTGCATGACGGCGCATTCGACACAGGCTGCGGATTGAAGGCCTTCCGGCGCGAGGCCTTCCTGGCGCTGCCCTATTTCGACAATCTCCACCGCTTCCTGATCGCGCTGATGCTGCGCGAGGGTTACGAGGTGCGCCATGTCGAGGTGGGCCATCGCCCGCGGCTTCATGGCCGCTCGAAATACGGCGTGTGGGATAGGCTGGTCGTCGGCATCTCCGATATATTCGGCGTGCGCTGGCTGAAGAAGCGTTTCAAGGGCGCGGTTGCGCCAGAGGAAATCTGAATGTTCGCCAATCTCGTCGGCTGGTTCACCGTCCAGCATCTCTGGCTCACCGTGGGTTTCGCGGGCCAGGCGCTCTTTGCCTCGCGCTTCATCGTGCAATGGTTCAAGAGCGAGATGGAGGGGCGCAGCGTGATCCCCGTCGCCTTCTGGTATTGCAGCGTGGGCGGCGGCATCGTGCTTCTGGCTTACGCCATCTACAAACAGGACCCGGTCTTCATCATCGGGCAGGCGAGCGGGCTCTTCGTCTATTCCCGCAATCTCTACCTGATCTTTCGCGAGCGCACTTTGCTCAGGGAAGCCGCCAAAACCGAGGCGGTTTAACCATATCGTCACACGGATGGCGCGAAGGCGCCCCAGTTCCGCCCCATTATGATACAGTAAATGCCGATTGGGCCCATTTTCGGGGAGGTAAAGTTGCGCTCGTTTCCGCTTCTGATCGTCGCCGTCGTGATCTACAACCTCATCGCGCTCGTCCATGGCTTCAATCCGGACGAAACCGCGGCGCTGCTCGCCATCAACGTTCCCCTGAAAATGTTCTCGGGCCAGGTCTGGCATTTCTCGGTGGGCGACCTCGTCGTCGTGATCGCGCTCGGCATGCTCTTCGTCGAAGTGGTCAAGGCCACGCGCACGACCGCGATGGAGATCATCAATCACGCGCTCTCGATGATCGTGTTCATCATCGCGCTGGTCGAATTCCTGGTGTTCAAGCCCTTCGCCACCACGCCGTTCTTCCTCATCATGGTGATGGCGCTGTTCGACATCGTGGCGGGCTTCACGATCTCCATCGTCGCCGCCAAACGCGATCTGGGTGTCGCGGGCGGCATCATCGGGACGAATTAAATCACGCCGCGCGGCGGTTGTTGCGCCTGGGTTTGAAGCGGCGGTGCTTTTTGGCGTAATCGATCTTGCGCGGCGCTGCCTTTTCGGGCGCGTAAGCCGGCTCGTGGCCGACGACAGCGAGCTTCTGTTTCACCAGCCGCTCGATATCGCGCAGATTGGTGCGCTCGTCGGAGGCACAAAACGAGATTGCGATGCCGCCGGTGCCCGCGCGCGCCGTGCGCCCGATGCGATGCACATAGCTTTCCGGCACATCGGGCAATTCGAAATTGACGACGTGGCTCACATCATCCACATCGATGCCGCGCGAAGCGATGTCGGTCGCCACGAGAATACGTGCGCGGCCGGCGCGGAAATTTTCGAGCGCGCTTTGCCGCGCGCTCTGCGATTTGTTGCCATGGATGGCGGCGGCGGCATGACCCGCTTTCGACAGCGTTTCCGCGACCTTGTTCGCGCCATGCTTGGTGCGCGTGAACACGATGACGCGCGCCATCGCCGGATCGTTCAGCAATTCGAGAAGGCGCGTGCGTTTCTCGTTCGCTTCCATGAAATAGACATGCTGCTCGATGCGATCCGCCGTCACCTTCGCGGGCGCGACTTCGACGCGCGCAGGATCGTGCAGGATTTCCTTCACGAAATGGGCAACCTCTTGCGGCATCGTCGCGGAAAACAGCAGCGACTGGCGCTTGCGCGGCAGCATGGCCACGATCTTGCGCACGTCGCGGATGAAGCCCATGTCGAACATGCGATCGGCTTCGTCGATCACCAACATGCTCACGGCGCCCAGATGCAGATGCTTCTGATTGATGAGATCGAGCAAGCGGCCGGGCGTCGCCACCAGCACATCGGCGCCGCGGCGAAGCGCTGCGACCTGCTTGTTCTGGTTTACGCCGCCGAGAATGACCGCATGGCGCAGGCTGAGATGACGGCCATAGATTTTCAGGCTGTCGTGAATCTGCAGGGCAAGTTCGCGCGTCGGCGCGAGGATCAGCGCGCGCGCGCTTTGCGGCGGAACCTGCGAATGGCCATGCGCCAGACCTTGCAACAGCGGCAGGCCGAACGCGGCGGTCTTGCCCGTGCCGGTTTGCGCCAGCCCCAGCACGTCGCGGCCCGCGAGGATGAGTGGAATGGCCTGCGCCTGAATCGGCGTGGGATTGAGATAATTCTCCGCGGCAAGCGCGCGAAGCAGCGGCTCGGCAATGCCGAGCGTCCGGAAATCGGGATGAGTCACAATAAGTCCTTTAAGCAGCAAGGCGGCGCATTTCATGCGCGCGCGCGGGCGGCGATTTTGCCGTCTTCCACGCACATTTGGAGGGAACGGTAGGTTGATGTCATCACACGCTGACTGGCGATAGCGCCGTCGTGCGATCGCGCGTGATGGCGGGGATATGGATGCTGCGGCGCGGAAAGTCAAGCCGTGCGCTAAACGCCGCCGTGTTTTCGCAACAAATCCGCGATTTCCTTGTCTGCCGCCGAGCCGCCCCAGGTGTAATAAAGCGGCGTGTGACGGGTTTCATCGCGCAGATTTACCTTCGCGCCACGCGAAAGATGCTCGCGTGACAGAATTGCGCGCGGCTTGCAGATCGTTGCGCAGCACGGCGCGATGCAACGCCTCGCCATTGGCGCCTCTGTAGCCGCACGCGGCGAGCAGAAAGAGCGCCATGACAAAAAGCGGACATAGCCCGGCATTCATGCGAAATCTTGGCGGAAGGGCCCGCGCTCGCGCCTTGAGGGAAGTCAGTCCACGGGGGCGCGGAAGATCAGGTCACGTGGGAATTCGCGCGGAAATCGGCGAAATCGCGCGAGCGTCTCAGGAAAACAGACCGCCCACCGACAGGTAGAACGCGAAGAGGAAGCCGCCGACCGTCGGCAGGACGATCAGCGAGCCCGCCTCCTCGATGGCCTCCGGGATCATGGCGTGGGCGACCTGGGCCAGCACCGCGCCGCCTGCTACCGCCTGGAAGAAGATGGCCATCGGCGATTCGGAGTCGCCGAGCAGGAGCTTTCCGGCGATGGCAGCGACGATGCCTGCGAACAGCACCGTCGACCATAGGAGCAGGATCGTGCCCGAGCTGTAGCCGGCCTTGCGCAGCATGTTCGCGCTGGCGGCGGCTTCGGGCAGTCCGCCCAGGAACATGCCGACAAGCAGCGTGCCCGGCAGCACCTGAAAGCTGATGAACTGCGCGCCGATGACGAGACAGCCCGGAATCGTATCGAGGATATTCCCGAACACGATGGCAAGGCCTGCGCCGTCCGCGGCTTCCGCGAGGATCTCGTCGGATTCGCGCTTGGTCAGATGATCGAGATTGACGTTGGCGACGCGCGCCCAGGTCTCGGCGCTCGGTCCCCCGGCCGCCAGGTTCTGCACGGCGCGCTCGTGGCTGAGCTGCTCGACGGCCGTCGCCATCTGCCGGTCGCTGGCGATGAGGTCGTGGAAATCGTGCTTCTCGATGTAGAGCAGTTCCGTATCGCCGCTGGCGCGCGCAGACGCGGTGCGGTGGCCGTCTCCCAGAAGCGCCATTTCGCCGAAGGCTTTGCCGGGATCGAGCGTCGCCAGAATCCGTTCGTCGTCTTCGCCGCCCAATATGTCGATGCCGCCCTTGGCGATGATGTAGAGCGCATCGCCGTCATCGCCCTTGCGGAACAGCATTTCGCCCGGCGCGAGGTGGCGCGAACGCACGCAGGGAAGGATCTGTTCGATGTCCTCGGCCGGCAGATGGCGCAAGAGATCGCAACCGGACAATAGCTCGATCGTCTCCTTGACGTGTTCGCGCTTGCGCTCGCGGGCATATTCGCGAAAACGCGTGGGATAGCGGACGGCCGCGCCCTTCTCCTCGAGGAAGCGCGCGGCGACGTAGTAGAACAGCGCACCGATCGCGAAGCCGCCGCCCAGGATCAGCAAGGTCGTGCGCTCGTCGGCGCCGCGGCCATGCAGCGTCTCGGCGCCCTTGTAGGCGAAGTCGATGGCGAGCGCGTTGATCAGGGCGCCTGCCGCGAACGCCAGAATGCCGCTCAAGACCAGCTTCGAAATGCGGAAATAAAGGCCGAGCGCCGCGCCCGCGAGATTGGAACAGGTCGCCAGCAATCCCAGAAGCGCGACCGCGAATATATCGCCGACAGCGACCATGCCGCGAAAGCGCTCCCCAGCCCGACCCGACGCAAAAGACGCCAGGCCGAATCGGTCCTGGCGCCGGAGCGCTATTGGCACACACTAAGGCGGGGTGCGCCATATAAATCTCATAGCGACCCGAAGCCGGCCGCGAATTTCGAAGGACTCTCCGCCGCGCCCGCCTCAGCCCGGCGCGCCGAGAATGCAATGGACATGGACCGGCTCGTCGAACCCTTTGAGGTTCACGGCGCCCGCGTCTTTCAACGGCAGCGCTTTGCCCAGGCAAAGCTCGGCCACCGCGTTCGACACCAGGATCTGTTCGGGCTCGGCATGCGCGCACAATCGCGCGGCCAATTGCACCGTGGTGCCGAAGAGGTCGTTGCTGCGTTCGATGGGCTCGCCGACCGCGATCCCGATGCGCACCTGAAGAGGCTGGCCGGGATTTTCCTTGCGATGCCGCAGGAGCCCTTCCTGAATGCGCATGGCGCAGCGCACGGCCGAGGCCGCCGAAAGGAACGCGGCCATGATGCCGTCGCCGGTGTGCTTGATCTCGCGCCCGCCCGTGCTCGCGAGCGCGCCGCGCGCGACGCGGTCGTGCACTTCGAGGAGCGCAAAGGCGATCTCGTCGCCCAGGCGCTGCGTCATGCTGGTCGAACCGACGATGTCGGTGAATAGGATGGTGCGCGTTCCCGGATCCCGCTCGGTGCTGCCGGGGAAAATCGCCGCGCCCCCATCGTCGATCTCCGCCGCGCCCATGAAGGCTTCCGCCACATCGGGGGCGATCTCCATGATCCGTTCGGCCGTCAGGCCATGGGCCTCGCGGTGGACGGCCGCCGCGGCTTCGGCGCTCGGCGCCGTGCACAGGCAGAAGATTTTCCCCTTTTCGTGATTGTGCCAGTATTTGAGGTATTCGACGCCGTGCTTGTGTTGAACGTGCAGATCCCTCTCGTGCGCGTTCGCCACGTCTCTCGGCGTCGCTCCGGGGGCATCGTGAATATCGATGTAAGTGGGCACGGCTTCAGCTCCTCATCAGCGACATTCGTCACGGATTGTCCATGGCGCTCTCTGGCAGAGCGGTTGCCTTCCGGCGCGGCTGCGCCAGGCGATCCGGACGACGGGATGATAGGTCAGTCCTTCCGCCGGCACCACCGCCGTTCTGGACCGGCAAATCGCCGGGATGGCGGACAGAGAGGGATTCGAACCCTCGAAACGGCTCATCACCGTTTACACACTTTCCAGGCGTGCGCCTTCAACCGCTCGGCCATCTGTCCCACCGCGGGGGCCGGGAATATACCGGGCGCATCCCTTGCGGCAAGGATGGAGTGGCGCGGGGGGCCTTTCGGGCGGGGCGGAAGCGGCTATTTCAGCTCGACGACCACCGAACCCGAGACCGGGTCGCTGACGCCGAGCCCGCCGCCCAGATCCTCGAGCGTGTCGCGGAAGGTGTCGAGTGCGGCGATCATGTGCGGGCGCGCATTGGCGAGCGCGTTCATGTCGGTCCATTCGCCGATGATGCAATAGGTGCGGTCGCCCGTCTTGATCAGATTGCCGCGTTTCATTCCGGCCCAATCGTGTTTCATCTTCCGGTGGGCGTCGAGGAAGGCCTGGTCGCGTCCGGGCTTGACGCGAAAGCGCACGCAATTGAAGGCGGTCATGGCGGTATCTCCCTGAAGCGGGAGCGATCCTAGCGCCGCACGCGAGGGCGTTTCAATTGCCGTAGACCCCGCCCGCGGGCGGCGCGTCCGTGAGAATCTCGAAGGCTGCGCCATGGGCGCTCTGCAACCGCAGTGGCGCAAGCCCCGGCCGTTCCAACGACAATTCGCAGGACGCGATCTTGGTGTTGAGGCAGGTTTTGATGCCGCCCGGGGGATTGCGGTAACGCAGCGCCACGATGTCTTGACCCTGCGCGCGCAGGACCACGGCGAGCTTCGCGCCGCTTTCTTCGCAGACGAAATTCCAGCTTCCCGGTTCGTAATGCGCCTTTTGCCGCCAGGAGCGGCCGAGCGAATTGAACGCAATTGTCTCGCCGTTCACCCGCAATACCGCGAGCGTCATCACAGGCGACCAGACGGGCCCGAATTTCAATCGCGCGCTCGCGCATTCGAGAAAGGCGGTGGCGTCGTTGTCGAAACCGCAGACCTGTCCCCAGGCATAGGAGTCGGTATGGCGCGATCCCCAATTGTGGTTTTCGCTGCCTCTCCAGCTTTCGATGGCGATGCGTTCGCCATCGACGGCGATCTCGCCGTCGAATTGCGCGAGCGGGAGCGTCACCAGCGCCTTGGCCTTGGGAAAGCCGCGCTCATAG
>DATIZS010000408.1:0-2446 GCA_035516955.1 Rhizomicrobium sp. | reverse complement strand
GCCTGCGCGTTCGCGGGCACCGAAGGCATACGTCGCCGCTTCGGCATAGGCCGCCTGCTCGGGGCGCGCTTCGCCATCGCTTCCGACAAGTTCGCGCAGGCGCGCGCGCGTTTCATCGCTGGCGACGGGAAGCGAGCCGGGCTTGGCGGGCGGCGCTTCGTCTTCCCATTGCGGCAGGCCCCGCCAGGTTTCCAATCCGGCGACGGGGCTTTGCGATTTTTCCGGCTCGCCGATGGCTGCGAGCACGGAAGCGCCCCATCGCCAGCCCGCACGCGCGAGCGTGAAGGCAAGGGCACGCAATTTCGCGCGCTCGGTTTCCGGTTTCGATTTCAGTTCTTCGATCAGCGCGGCAGCGGCTTCGTGCAAGCTCCGTGCGGAATCTTCGGGCGATGCAGGAACAGTCAATCCCAACGCGCGCGCCAATCCCAATGCGCTCGGCACGCAAGGCTGGGCCGGCCGCACGAAGGCAAACAATTCCAACACGTCGTAAAGCGGCTTCGCGGGCGGCGCTTTCAAGCGCCCGGACACGAACATGGCATGCGCCACCAGCGCGTCGCCGGAACGGAAGATGCCGCGTGCTTCCTCCGCAGCGGCCCGCCTGCAGGCGCCATCGGCCGCGCACAAGACCGCGCCACCCGGCGCAGGCACGAGCGCCGGAATTCCGGCCCATGAAGGAATCTGCGGCATCGGCGCCGATCATGCTGATCGTGTGCACGGAAGGAAAGATCAGGCCGCCAGATCGGGATAGAGATTGGCGAGCGCCTGGCGTACGCGCTCGTGTTCGGCGATCACGGCGCCCGCCGCGTCGCGAAGCGTGGCCCCGCCATCGCCCTCGCGCGCCTTCTGCGTGAAGCCGCGCGCGGCCGCCGTCAGTGCCGAAAGCCCGAGCCCGCCGGCCGCGCCCGCGATATCCTGCGCGATGCGGGCGGCCTCGTCCCATTTGCCGCTTTCGCTGGCGTCGGAGAGTTTTCCGCACAATTCCTCGGCGGTCTTCACATAGGATTGCAGGATCTCGATCAGCGTGGGAAGGCCGAGCGATTTTTCCAGCGCGGCGAAGGCGGGCGCGTCGATGGGCGCGGCGGATTCGCCTTCAGCCTCGGGCGCGGGCGAGAAGGATTCCATGCCGCGGCCGAGAAGCGCGTGCAGGCTTGCGTAAAGCGACGCGGGCCGGCCCGGCCAGCGCAGGATTTCGCCCGCTGCGACGGGTGCGCGCTCGCCGCTCGAAACCACCGCGAGAAGCGGCGCGCGAACGCCGGGAGCCGCGGCGATGGTATCGGCATCGCGGGCGCCCGCGATGATGGCGTCGAATGTCTCGCGTCCGGCAAGCGCGATGGCTGCGGCCGCGCCCGCGGCAAGCGCGATGCGATTGCCGAAGGGTTCGAGATAGCCCGCGATCTGCGCGCGCAAGTCCGCATCGTCGAGCGCGAGCAGGAACGAAAATCCCGAAGGCGGCCTGACATCGGGCGCGGGCGGCGCATCCGGCTTCTCGGCCGCGGCCGTGCAAGCCGCAGGCACGGTGAACCAGAAGGTGGCGCCCTCGCCCACCGCACTTTCGAATCCGATCTCGCCGCCCATCGCCTCGACCATGCGTTTGGCGACGGCCAGCCCCAGCCCCGCGCCGTCATGTTTCCGCGCGTAGGACGCATCGCCTAGCGTGAATGGCTCGAAAAGATTGACGGCCGATTCCGGCGTCAGCCCAAGGCCGGTGTCGGTCACCGAGAAGCGCAGAAACAGCGCGCCTTCCTTCGTCACCGGCTCGACGCGGATTTCCACGCCGCCACGCTCGGTGAATTTCACCGCATTGTCGGCGAGCTTGAGCAGCACCTGGCGCACGCGGCGCGGATCGGCCGCCACGCGGGGCAATTGGGTGGGCGTGGTCACGGTGAAGCGCAACTGTTTTTCCCAGGCGCGCGGCTGAAGCAGGCGCGCGACGGTGCGCGCGGCCTGGCCCGCGTCGCAATTCTCTTCGCCGGGCTCGAAGGCTTCGCCGTCCCGCGAGAGCGCGATCACGTCGTCGAGCAGCGTCTTGAGGCCGCGGCCGGCTTCCAGCACGACCTTCACATGGCCGCGCTGCGCGGGATCGAGCGAGGAACGCTCGAGCAATTGCGCCATGCCGAGCAGCGCGTTCAGCGGCGTGCGGATCTCGTGGCTGATATTGGCGATGAAGGCCGATTTGGCGCGCGTGGAGGCCTCGGCAACGTCGCGCGCGGTCTCGGCGTCGTTCTTCTCGCGCGACAGCCGGCCCACCAGATCGCCGTTCTCCCGGCGCAAAAGAATAGTCTGATCGAGGAATTCGCCGAAACGGTCGCAATAGGAATAGAGGATGCCGCCGAAGAAGAGCACCAGCACGCTCGACATGGTGGCATAGGCCTCGCCTTCCGCCATCAGCCGCAGCGCGAGCGGCGCGAGCGACAGCATGACATGGGCGAGAAAGGCGGGCTTGTAG
>DATIZS010000407.1:0-3788 GCA_035516955.1 Rhizomicrobium sp. | reverse complement strand
TTCGCGATCGCCGCGCCGAAGATGATCTTCGTGGAGCAGGGGCCGCTCTACGCCCGCGCCCTGGCGGCGCTGCCGCTGGACGGCGTGGAGGTCGCCGCCGCGACGCCGGTTCCGGGCCGCGAGGCCACGTCGTACGACGATCTCATCCGCACCAATCCCTCGCCCGATGTCGCCAGGGCGACCGATGCCGTGCATCGCGGCACCACGGCGAAATACCTCTTCACCTCCGGCTCGACCGGCATGCCCAAGGGCGTGATCCAGACGCATGGCATGATGTGCGCCGTGGTGGCGGCGTCGGAGGCGCTGCGCACCGACAAGGATCTGGACGAAATCCCGCAAAGCCTCGAATGGATGCCGTGGAACCATATCTCGGCCGGCAATATCGGTTTCAACTCCAATCTCAACGCCGGCGGAACCGTGCATCTCGATGCCGGCAAGCCGCTTCCCGGCATGTTCGACGAGACGATCCGCAATTTGCGCGAGATTTCGCCGCTCGTATTCGGCAGCGCGCCCATCGCCTTCGGCTGGCTCGCCGACGCGATGGAACGCGATCCCGTCCTGCGCGACAATTTCTTCAAAAAGATGCGCTTCGTCGGCTATGGCGGCGCCACCCTCAGCCAGGACATCTACGAACGCATCCAGAAGCTTTCCATCGCAGCCACCGGCAACCGCATTCCCTTCACCACCATGTATGGCGCGACCGAAACGCAAGGCGTGACCGTCGTGCACTGGATCACCGAACGCGTGGGCCTGATCGGGCTTCCGCTTCCCGGCATCACGATCAAGCTCGTGCCCAATGGCGCCAAGCTGGAAGTGCGCGTGAAGGGGCCGACGGTGACGCCGGGCTATCTGGGCCGCCCCGATCTCACCAAGGCCGCGTTCGACGAGGAGGATTATTATTGCCTCGGCGACGCCGCGAAATTCGTGGACGAGCACGCGCCCGAAAAAGGCCTCGTCTTCGACGGCCGCGTGACGGAGGATTTCAAGCTCGATTCCGGCACCTGGGTTTCGGTCGGCACGCTTCGCGCGCAGGCCGTGGGCGCCGCGTCTCCGCTCATCCAGGATTGCGTCGTCTGCGGGCAGGACAAGCCCTTCGTCGCGCTGCTCGCCTGGCCCAATATGAGCGCCGCGCGCGAAATCTGTGCCGATACGTCGCGTTCGTCTCCCGAAGAAGTGATCCATTCGCCGAAGGTGAAGGAATTCCTCCGCGCGCATTTTGCCGAGCACAACAAGAATTGCGGCGGCTCGTCGGGCCGCATCAAGCGCGTGATGCTGATGCTGGAGCCTCCTTCCGTCGACGGCCACGAGATCACCGACAAGGGCTATATCAACCAGCGCGCCACGCTGGAGCGCCGTCAACGGCTTGTTGATTTGCTTTATTCGTCCACGCCCCCCGAAGATGTGGTGGAGGTTTGAAGGAGTGGCGAATGTGAAGTCGAAGATACTGGCGGCGGGCCTCGTGATCCTTTGGGCCGGCGGGGCAGAGGCGGGCGAGATCCGCTATCCCGAAACGGGCCAGCCCGCCATCACCGCCGATATCCCCGACGGCTGGCACGCGGAGGTGCGCGACGACGGCAATCTCCACATCTCCTCCATCGACCGCAATCTGGAGGTGCTGTTTTCCATTGTGCCCTTCGACGGCACGCTCGACGATGCCGCCGCCGAAGCCATGAAGGCCAATCACGCGACGACGCCCGGCCGGGGCCCCGCGATTTCCGTTTCCGGCCATGACGGCTACACCTATTATTCCATGATGGGCGGCGACAACGGCCACATATTGAACATGAAGATGGACGTGGTGCGGCTCGATGCCGATAATGTCGGGCTCTTCACCATCATCAGCGATCAGAAGGTCAATCAGCTGATGCTCTCGGCCGCCGAGGCGGTGCTGGCTTCGGTCAAGCTCGCGCCGGCGCAATAGCAAGGAAACGCAATGCCGCTCGATCCGCTCCTGAAGACGATCCTCGACCAGATGGCGGCGAACCCGGCGCCGAAGTTCGCCGACATCGCCGCCTCCGACGGGCGCGCGATGTTCACCGCCATGATGCAGCTCGTCGGTCCCAAGGACGTATCCATCGGCAAGGTCGAGAACCTGACGATGCCGGGCCCCGCGGGCGATCTGCGTTTGCGCAATTTCACGCCGGTGGCGGCGGGAAGCGAGCCTTTGCCCACGCTCATCTTCTTCCATGGTGGCGGTTTCGTGATCGGCGATCTCGACACCCATGACGGGATCTGCCGCATCCTCGCCAACGAGGCGGGCGCGCGCGTGATCGCCGTCGACTACCGGCTTGCGCCGGAGCACAAATATCCCGCCGCGGTCGACGACGCGATCGCCGCGATGAACTGGATCGAAGCCAATGCCGCCAAGCTCGGCGTCGATGCCAACCGTCTGGCGGTGGGCGGCGAATCCGCGGGCGGGGCGCTCGCCGCGATCCTCGCGCAGGTGGCGAAAGAGAAGGGCAAGCCGAAGCTCGTATTCCAATTGCTGATGTTTCCGGTGACGCAGATCGGCGGCGAAACCGTTTCGCTGCGCGAATTCGCCGAAGGCTATTTTCTGGAGCGCGCCACGCTCGACTGGTTCTACGGCCATTATCTGCCGGCCGGCGCCGACACCAGCGATCCGCGAATCTCCCCGCTGCTCGCCGCGAATTTCGCCGGCCTGCCGCCGGCCTATGTGATGCTCGGCGGCTTCGATCCGCTGCACGACGAGGGAAGCCAATATGCCGAGAAGCTGCGCGCAGCGGGCGTTGGCGTCGCGGTCGCCGATTATCCCGACATGGTGCACACCTTCATCTATTTCGAAGCGCTGCTGCCCCAGGCCCATGAAGCGCTCGTCGCCGCGGCCAATGCGCTGAAGGCGGCGTTCAAGGGATAAAAGCCGTCATCACCCGGTCGCGAGCCTTTTTGCGAGCGATCCCGGTGATCCAATTTTATGGTGGAAAATTGATCACCCGGATCCTCCGCTATCGCTCCGGACCGGGTGATGACGGGGTGAAGTTACGGAATCAACTTCCCCGGATTCAAAATCCCCTTCGGATCGAGCGCGGTCTTCACCGCGCGCAACACATCGATCCCGAGCGCGCCTTTTTCCCGCGCCATCCACGGCAGATGATCCTCGCCCACGCCGTGATGATGCGAAAGCGTGCCGCCATTCGCCGCGATGGCATCGCTCGCCACGTTCTTGATCTTGCGCCATTG
Organism: Rhizomicrobium sp.; assembly: GCA_035516955.1. Taxonomy (GTDB): domain Bacteria; phylum Pseudomonadota; class Alphaproteobacteria; order Micropepsales; family Micropepsaceae; genus Rhizomicrobium. The sequence goes on along the minus strand of DATIZS010000407.1, from coordinate 590 downwards.
CGCCACCTCGCCGTCGAGCACGCGCGGGAAGATGTAGGTGAAATAGAGGCTCGCGCCGGTCGGATAGGAATGGCTGATGTGGCACATCACGATGCCCTTCGCGCCCGGGCGCGGCGCAGTTTCGCGGATGAAATTCTCCAGCGCCGCGCGCACCGCATTGTAAAGCACGTCGATCTTCGACCAGCTCGTCGCGGTCTCGAGCGTGTCGACGCCCACGCCGCGCTCCATCAATGGATCGCGCAAGTATGGCCCATGAAAGCGGGTTTCGCGCCAGCGTTTGCCGGGCCCCGAACCGATAGACATGGCGCCCAGCGTCCTGGCGATCTTCGAAAAATGCGTGCGCGCATTCGCCACGTCCGCGCCGTCGCCTTCGAACGCCGCGATCAATGCGCAGGGCCGGTCGCCGAAACCGCGCCGGTCGAGAATCGCTTTCTCGATCCTGTCCTTGAGGCCCGCAGGTTTTCCGATTCTGCCGAAGGCGCGATAGAAATAGGTTTCGCCGGCGTCCGACAATCTGAGCATCGAGGCGGGCAAATCGTTCTGCACCGCTTCGCGGATTGCCGCCGCCCCGCTCGCGAAATCGCGGAACA
>DATIZS010000406.1:0-2118 GCA_035516955.1 Rhizomicrobium sp. | reverse complement strand
TTGTCATCCCGGGCGAGCGCAGCGAGGCCCGGGACCCACCAAGCAAGCGGCACGGTGGGTCCCGGCTCGCGCGATGCCGACGCATCGCTTGGCCGGGATGACAATAATTTATGGGAGCGAACCCTACGCATTCGGCACTTGCGTGTCCGCCGTTTCCTCGGCTTCCGGCGCAGAGCCTGCCGCGCGCAATTGCGGCGAGAAATGCGCATAGACATATAACGCCGCCATCAGCACCGCGCCGAAAACATAAGGCGCGACCGGATGCCATTCATAAAGCGCGTTGCCGATCAGCGGGCCGAAGATGAAGCCCGCGCCCGATGTCGCGCCCGTGAGCCCCGCGATCGCGCCCTGCTCCTGCGGCGAAACGGCGAGCGAGGCGGCGGCCGAATAACCGGGCCGCGCCATGCCGAAGCCCAGCCCCGAAATCACCAGCGCGAACACCAGCGGGCCGAATTGATGGCCGATGACGAAGACGACGTTGGAGAGAAGCGCAATGATGCCGCCCCACTGTATCAGCGCGCGCGCCGAAAGATTGAAGCGCTGCACCACCACGAGCTGGGCGAAGAGCGCGGCCATCGAGGAAGCCATCAATCCGATGGAGATATATTGTGGCGTGTCGTCGGGCTTCAGATGCAGCACGTCCATGAAGAGATAGCCGACGGTCTGGATCGGGATCGCGCCGGCGGTGCTGATGCCGAGACCATAGAGGATGAACGGCAGCACGCGGGGATCGTGCCATTTGAGCGTCGATTTCACATGCTGGTGATGGCGCGGCGATGTGCGTTCGGGCAGGAAGAACCAGATGGCGGCGGCGCTCGCGAAGGCAACCGCGGCGGTGAAATAGAACGGCGCGAACAGCCCGAACACGACCAGTGCGGCGCCGATGCCGGGGCCGACGGTCGTGCCCAGGCCGAAAGCCGCGCCGATGGTGGCGACACCTTGCGTGCGTTCGGCGCGCGTCGTGCGATCGGCGACATAGGCCTGCGCGGAAGGCGCCGCACCCGATCCGAAAATTCCGTAAAGCGAGCGCGTGGCGATCATCAGCGGCCACGCCACCATCACCGGCAGCCATCGGCTCACGCCCATGCTCGTGACGGCGGCGAAGGAGGCGAATGAAATCCCGAATGCGGTGAGCCCGATCAGGATCACCGGTTTGCGCCCCCAGCGGTCGCTTCTCGCGCCCCAGAAGCCGCTCGAAAATACCCAGATCGTGGCCGAGGACACGAAGGGCAGCGAGGCTTCCAGTTCCGACAGGCCCAGCTCGCGCGCCAGCGACGGCAGGATCGCGAACATCACCGACTGGCCCGCGCCCATGCACATCAGGCTGAAGAACAGGATGGTGAAAGCGCGCCTGCGCTCGCCCGGCGTGGTCACGCGGGCGAAGTTTTCCGGGCTCGCTTCCGCGAGGGCCCCCAACTTCTTTTCTGTAATTTCGCTCACCGTGCGCGAAACGATAGCAAAGTGACGCGTCCGTCAAGCGGTCAGCGCAGGCGCTTGAAGAGGATTTTCGAGGTATCGCTGCGACCCGAGGCGTCCACCACCGTGATGGTGGCGAAACCCTCGCCCGGCGGCACGAGAGCAACCGGCTCGAAGCGGGCGAAACTGCCGATGATCCGCCCGTCGACCAGCCATGTGAGCGGCGCAAATCCGCCATCGGCCTTGAGCATGATGGATTTGTCGCGCGCATGCGCATCGGCGAGCGGCACCGTCGCGCCATTGGGCGGGAAGGAGATCGTGGGCGGCGGAACATTGGTCTGGCGCGGCGCGGGCGCGGCATCACGCGTGAAGATGCGCAAGCCTTCCGGCAATTGATCGGTCGATTGCACGAGGATGGCGCCGGCGGGCGGCGGCGCGTCGGGTGTTTTGTCGGACGGAAGCAGGCCGAAGGTCTTGAGCAGAATCGGGGCTGCGGCATCCACGCCGATGCGGCCCGCGCCGGGCGCGCCATCCGCGCGTCCGACCCAGACGACGACGGTGTAATCGTTGGAGAAGCCGACTGACCACGCGTCACGGAATCCATAAGACGTGCCAGTCTTGAACGCGATGGTGCGCTTGCGCGCGAGCCCCTGCCCCATCGCCCAACCTTCCGGCAATGACACGCCGGAAAGGATCTGGCGC
>DATIZS010000405.1:0-6124 GCA_035516955.1 Rhizomicrobium sp. | reverse complement strand
GACATCATGCAGCCCGACGCCGCCGACACCCCGGCCAAACGCATCTATTTCCCCATCATGATGATGTACCTCGAGCCCGACGACAACGAGGAGCATTACAACGAATTCGCCCTGCGCATGACCGAGTTCATGGGCGCCATCCGCGACAAGCAGGCGCTGGCCGCCTGCGTCGAGATCAGCCGCGACGTGATGAGCGGCGCTTATTACCGCGCGCTGATGCAGTGCAAGAAGCTTTTCGATTTCGAACGGGAGCGGTTGAGCTATGAGCCACCAAGCGTACAAAAACACGCAGCGCGTTACTGAAGATCCCCGCGCCACCGAGTACCGCCTGTTCGGTCAGGTGACCGGCGCGCTGATCGACGTGCAGAAGAACGGCACCACGGGCGGCCCGCTCGCCGAGGCGCTCGACTGGAACGGCAGGCTGTGGCGCACGCTCGCCGCCGACTGCATGGACGACCGCAACCAGCTTCCTCCCGAAGTGCGCGCCAAGATCGTTTCGCTTTCGCTCTGGGTCACCAAATATTCCAAGAGCGTCACGCGCGAAGGCGCCTCCGTCGAGCCGCTGATCGAGATCAACCGCACGATCATGCAAGGGCTCCAGGGCGCGGCCTGAACCGCATCGCCTCATCGCATTCGGGCAAGCGCCGGCCTTGAACGGGCCGGCGTTTTGCTTTGGCGGGGCAGAAACGGCCGGGCTCGCGCCGCGCCCCTTCTGCCGGGCGGCAGAAAATGCCGGCCGGCGCGCCGCGGAAACACAAAAATAATCCTGATAAAACAATGGCTTAAATCGTAAATCCGCGCGCCATTCTGGCACGGCGGTTGCGATCCGAGGGCCTGAGGGGCGTTGTGCCCTCCCGGACGGGCAGAACGCGCGTCGGTCACAAGAACGTGACGGAGAAAGAGAGATGCTTACAGTCAACACCAACACCGGCGCGATGGTCGCGCTGCAGTACCTCAACCAGACCAACAGCCAGCTTCAGGCCACGCAGAACGCGATCAACACCGGCCTCAAGGTCGCCTCCCCAAAGGATGACGGCGCCACTTTCGCCATCGCGCAGGATATGCGCGGCGACGTGGCCGGCTATTCCGCGGTTACGGACAGTCTCAATCGCGGCATCTCCGCCGTCGACGTTGCGCTGTCCGCGGGTCAGTCGATTTCCGATCTGCTGATCCAGATGAAGGAGAAGGCGCTTGCGGCTTCCGATGCCTCCCTGGACACCGCAGACCGCCAGTCCCTCAACGAAGACTTCCAGGCGTTGCGCGATCAGATCACGGCGATCGTCAACAACGCGGTCTTCAATAACTTCAACCTCGTCAACGGCTCGACCGCCCGGATTTCGGCGCTGGCGTCTTCGGACGGCACGCGCAAGCTCACCGTCGCGGCCGAGAACATGAGCCTCAGCGGCTCGATCGTGACCATCGCCACCACAGCGTCGATCTCGACCCTGACCAAGGCGTCCACGATGATTTCCACCGTCGAGGCTTCGCTCACCAATGTGAACAGCGCGCTTGGCCGTCTTGGCGCGGGCTCGAAGAAGCTGTCGATCCAGGCCGACTTCGTCCAGAAACTGTCCGATACGCTCACCACGGGCATCGGCAATATGGTCGACGCCGACATGGCGACCGAAAGCGCGAAGCTGCAATCCTTGCAGGTCAAGCAGCAGCTCGGCGTGCAGGCGCTTGCGATCGCCAACCAGTCGCCGCAGGTCGTGTTGTCGCTGTTCAAATAGGATATGGAAACGTTCTATGGGGAATTGGGGAAGGCGGCGTGGGAAAAACCCTGCGCCGCCTCATTTTTTTGACGGGGCCCGGCAATTATTGCCGCGCGCTTCCGGCAAAATTTGCCGCATGACGGCAAATTCTGCCCGGTAGGAACGGTTTCGCGAAAATTTCTGCCGGCGCGTTTTCGGCGTGGCAACAAACAAACGACGCTTAACCATTCCTGAATCGCCTCCGGCATGGGCACTGCAGATGCAGTCAGCGGGGCAAAATGCCCCTTGAGCAAAAAGCTCGTGATCACGAACCAGAACGGAGGCAAGAATGATTAGCGTCAACACAAATACCGGCGCAATGCTCGCGCTCGAATACCTCAACCAGACCAACAGCCAGCTCCAGACCACACAGAACGCCATCAACACCGGCCTCAAGGTCGCGACTGCGAAGGACGACGGCGCCACGTTCGCCATCGCCCAGAACATGCGCGGCGACGTCGCCGGCTATCAGGCGGTCAGCGACAGCCTTAACCGCGGCTCGTCCGTGGTCGATGTTGCGTTGTCGGCCGGACAGTCGATTTCCGACCTCTTGATCCAGATGAAGACCAAGGCGCTCGCCGCCGCGGACACTTCGCTGGATACGGCCAGCCGTCAGGCGCTGAACTCGGACTTCACGGCGCTGCGCGATCAGATCTCGTCGATCGTGAAGAACGCGGTGTTCAACGGCTTCAACCTGGTCGACGGCTCGACCAACGAGATCCAGGCGCTGGCGTCTGCGGACGGCACGCGCAAGATTTCGGTGGCTGCCGAGAAGATGAGTCTGTCGGGCTCGATCGTGACCATCAAGTCGACGGGCACGATCTCGACCGCGGCCAAGGCGTCCACGATGATCGCGACCGTCGAGTCCTCGCTGACCAACGTCAACGCGGCTCTTGCCAAGTTGTCGAGCGGCGCGGCGAAGTTCTCGATCCAGATCGACTTCGTGCAGAAGCTGTCCGACACGCTGACGAGCGGCATCGGCAACCTCGTCGACGCCAACATGGCGCAGGAAAGCGCCATGCTGCAGTCCTTGCAGGTCAAGCAACAGCTCGGCGTGCAGGCACTGGCCATCGCCAACCAGGCGCCGTCAATCGTGCTCTCGTTGTTCCACTAAGCATCTCTCTGGCGGCGGAGCGTTCCTCACGCTCCGCCGCAGCTTTTCGGAAAAAAACGAGTTCGCGATTTTCGGCCGCCCTGGGGCGGGGTATTTTCGGTGGGTATTCAAAAAGACGAAGAGGCGCAGGCGGCAAACCGCCTGCGTCCTTTTTTCAGCGTCTCAGATGGCGCGCGAGCCGCTCGGCCACGTAATCCGCATCGCTCTCGTTCATGGAAGCAAACAGCGGCAGGCTCAAAGCGCGTTCGTAATAGCGTTCTGCGCCCGGCAGATGGGTCGCGCCATAGCGCCCGGCATAATAAGGCTGGCGATGGACGGGAACGTAATGCACCTGCGTGCCGATTCCGTCCGCGGCCAGCGCGCGCATCAATTGGGCGCGGCTGAGGCGGGCGCGTTCGAAATCGATCCGCACCACATAGAGATGCCAGGCCGGCAGCGAGCGCCGCGCGCGCCCGAGCGGGCGCAGGACCGGCGCGAGCTGCGCCAACGCCAGATCATAATGGGCCGCGATCGCGCGCCGGCGCGCCACGAAGCGTTCGAGCTTGGCAAGCTGCGAGAGCCCCAGCGCGCATTGGATGTCGTTGGCGCGCCAATTGAACTCCGGCTCGGCCAGTTCGTAATACCAGGGATTGGGTTCGCCATTCTCGAAAGCGGCTTCTGCATCGGTGAATTCGGCCGCATCGCGGGTCATGCCGTGATTGCGCGCCAGTCTGAGCCGCCTGGCGAGCTCGGGATCGTTGGCCGTCACGGCGCCGCCTTCGCCCATGGCGATGGTCTTCACCGGATGGAACGAAAACACGCTGAGATCGCAGAATCGATTCGAGCCGATGGCGCTGATCGTGCCGTCGCTGGCGACATAGGATGTGCCGATGGCGTGGCAGGCATCGTCCACGATCTTCGCGTCGTGAGCGCGCGCGATTTGCGCGATCTCTTCCAGCGCGCCGCATTGGCCGTTCAGATGCACGTTGAACACCGCATCCGCCTGGCCAGCGCGCGCAAAGGCTTCTTCGAGATCTTCCGGCCGCATCAGCCCGGTTTCGGGATCGACATCGGCGAACACGATCTCCGCGCCGTTCAGATGCGGGGCGCTCGCGGTGGCAAGAAAGGTGATGGCGGGAACGATGATCTTCGTGCCCGGCCCGAGCCTCAGCGCCCGCGCGGCCATGTGAAGGGCCGCCGTCCCATTGGCGCAGACGATCGCGTGCGCGGCGCCGACACTCGCGGCGAGCGCTTCCTCGAAACGCGAAACATAAGGTCCGGTCGTCAGGAAATCGCCGCGCAGCGCTTCCGTCACCGCGGCGACGTCGTCGTCTTCGATGAGTTGCCGGCCATAGGGCAGAAAGCCGCGCGCGATGCGAAGCGCCGGCGCGTTCATGCGAAGGCCTGTGCCAGCAGGCTCTGCAGCCCCCGCGCATCGAGCTGCTCGGGATTGTTGTTGCTGGAATAGGAAAAGCCTTCGCTCACGGGCCTGGCGCCGCGGTTGATATAGGCCTCGCGCGCGACGGTGGCGAAGCTCGCCAGAATCACGAAGCGATCGTCGAGTTCCACCGTCCAGCGCGAATCGTCGGCCGGGATCATGGTCTCGTGCAGCTTTTCGCCCGGACGCACGCCCACGACCTTCTGGCCGAGCTTGGGCGCGATGAGCGTGGCGAGATCGGTGACGGACGTCGAGGGAATCTTCGGCACGAAGATCTCGCCGCCGCGCGCCATCTCCATGCTGGAGAGCACGAAATTCACCCCTTGCGTCAGCGTGATCCAGAATCGCGTCATGCGCGTGTCGGTGATCGGCAATTCCTCGGCGCCGTTGTCGGCGAGATTCTTGAAGAAGGGAACCACGGAGCCGCGCGAGCCCACGACATTGCCGTAGCGCACGACGGCAAAGCGCGTGCCGTCGGCGCCGGCGAGATTGTTGGCGGCGACGAAGATCTTGTCGGAGGCGAGCTTGGAGGCGCCGTAAAGATTGACCGGATTGGCCGCCTTGTCCGTGGAGAGCGCGATGACCTTGCGCACATTGCGGCGCAGCGCCGCCGACACCACATTCTCCGCGCCGAACACATTGGTGCGGATGCATTCGAAGGGATTGTATTCGGCGGTCGGCACCTGCTTCAGCGCCGCGGCATGGATGACGTAATCGATATCGCGCATGGCGAGCTCGAGCCGGTCGCGGTCGCGCACGTCGCCGATGAAGTAGCGCATGAAGGGATGCTTCTCCATCGGAAAGAGCATCTGCATTTCGGATTGCTTGAGTTCGTCGCGGCTGAAGATGACGAGGCGGCGCGGGCGATAGCGCTCGATCACCGTCTGCACGAAATGCTTGCCGAAGGAGCCCGTGCCGCCGGTGACGAGCACCGCCTTCTCGTTCAGATCGAGCCAGGGCTGCGTGAAATCGCGGAAGCCCGAATGGATCGGCGCGACATTGGCCTCTTTGCCGTTTTCCGGCAGATAGATCTTGGCAGCGCGCTGCGCCATGGCGGGGTCCTTTTCGAGTGGCGTCATGGTTGCAGAACGTGCTTAACAATGGATTGAAGGGGTGCTTCGCGAGATACCAAAGCGGAAAGCGCGGGGCCCGCGCGCATAGGCGCTGGGCTTGCGCGTTTCGTCGAGCTCCAGCGCCGAAAGCATGAGCTGGCAGAACAGGCTGCCGCCGATGCGCTTGTGCGTCAGAAGGCCCAGAAGCGGCGCGGTTGCGCGGTCGATTTCGATGCGGATGCGCGTTTTCGCATCGCCGATCTCCGCCCAGCCTTCCGTCATGCCGAGCCCGAACGAGGACGACACCAGGAAGGAAACCGGCGCGCCATGCTCGACGATCTGGTCCTTAAGGAAAAAGGTTTCCGCTTCCTTGCCGCCATTGTGCGTCGTTAAGGAAAGCGTCATCCAGTCGAAGGCCGCCGGCAGAAGCGTGATGTGACCGAGGCGCAAGGAGCCTCTGCCCCAATCCTGCCAGTGGAAGACGAGATCGAAATCGACGCGCGGCTCACCCGCGCGAAAGCGCAGGCTCTTCCCGATGGGCCCGCGCGGCGTTTCGATGACGGCGGAAATAACGGTATCGCCACCGGCTTCCTTCGCGATATTCGCCTCGCACCATTCGAGATCGGTGATCTTGTGTTCGCCCGGCGCCTCGAACACGCAATCGCCCGTGTACCAGTCGGCCTGCAGCGCGATGTCGTCGAAATACCCGTGCGGCAACCCGCCGATGACGGGTTGCGCATCGCCGGCGAACTGCAATCTTTCGATCGCCAATCCGCGGCGGCGGTCAATC
>DATIZS010000404.1:0-6501 GCA_035516955.1 Rhizomicrobium sp. | reverse complement strand
GTGGCGCATGATTTCGATTACGGCATCACGGCGCGCTTCGACGTGATCAATGCGTTCGACGAGAAATACGAAATCCGCGACGGATCGGGCATCGGCGTGGGCGCGCCGCAATGGGGCCCGCGGCGCGGATTCTTCTTCGGGATTTCGAAATCGCTATGACGCCTCCGGCGCCTCGCGCACCTTGACGGTAGCCGTTCGTTCGAGCTTGCCCCAGCCGACGAACGGCCCCTTCAGCGCGGTGAGGATCGAGCGTACCACGACGTAATACATGATCTGGCGGTAACCGAAACGCTGCAGCATCAGCCACCACAACAGGCTCCAGTTCTCGCGCCGCTCCATCAGGAAGCCGAACACGGCCGCCATCAGATCGACCACGACGAAGACGACATAATAGATGCCGACAAGGACGAGATCGTTGTCGGTGAATTCGGCGCCGTGTTCGAGATAGGCCACGCCCTGCCACACGAGCTGCCAGATCAGCAGAAGATCGGCGAGCGGCGCAAGCGCGGTCAGCGCGATCTGGAAGAGCCAGACCTGCGGCAGCGCGATGGCGCCGAGCGCGCCATAGCGCGGATTGAAGGTGATATCGCGATACTTCCACAAACATTGCAGCGTGCCATAGGCCCAGCGGAAGCGCTGCTTCGCAAGCGCGCGCACGGTGAGCGGGGCCTCGGTCCAGGCCGTGGCCGACGAATCGAATTTGACGCGATAGCCCGCCTTCTGGATGGCGATGGTGAGATCCTGATCTTCGGCCAGCGTGTCGGACATGAATCCACCCAGCTCGACGAGCGCGCTCGTGCGCCAGGCGCCGACCGCGCCCGGAACGACGGTGAGCGTGCCGAGCGCGGCCAGCGCGCGGCGCTCCAGATTCTGCGCCACCACATATTCCAGCGCCTGCCAGCGCGTGATCATGTTGATGCGGTTGCCGACCTTGGCATTGCCCGCGACCGCGCCGATTTCGGGATCGCAGAACCAGCGCACCAGACGCGCGATGGTGTCGCGCATGAATTGCGTGTCGGCATCGAGCGCCACGACCACATCACCTCTGGCATTCGCCAGCCCCGTGTTCAGCGCGCGCGCCTTGCCGCTATTGGGGATGCGGATGGTGGTGACGCGGCTGTCGCCCGCGAAATTCTCGTGCATCACCTGCGAGGTGCGGTCCTTGGAGCCGTCGTCCACCACGATCACTTCGAGCTTCTTGTAGGTGCTCGCCAGAATCTGGCGCACGGTCGTGGCGATGACGCTTTCCTCGTTATAGGCCGGAATGATGACCGATACGGAGAAGGCCTCGTCGGCGGGTGGCGGCGCCTGATCCTCGCGCTCGCGGCGCCGGTTCCACAGGCTCAGACCCGCGAGGAAAATCAGCCGGCCGACGCCGAGCCAGATCGCGGCAAGGAACATCAGGTAAAGCGTGTGGCCGGTGACGCTCATCGCCATGAACACCACGCGGTCGGTAAGGAGCGCCATGGTGGGCGGAAGCTCGGGCATGGCCTGCTCGGGCGTCAGTCCCGCCAGATGCGACACGAGCACGAATTTGTAACCCTGTGCCTTCAGCTTCTCGATCAGAACCGGCAGCGCCGCGACCGTTTCGGATCGGTCGCCGCCCGCATCGTGCAGCAGCACGATGTTGCGCGGCATGTTGGGGCCGGTCGCATGAATCTGCGCGAGCGAATCCTTGACGATCTTCCTTGCGCCCGGCAGCGCCCAATCGACGGGATCGACATGCTCGCCGACCGTGATGTAGCCCATATTCTGCGCCACTTCGACGGGAATGATCTCGTCGCCGTCGGTGGGCTCGGCGTCGCCCAGATAAGGCGGCCGGAAAAGGCGCAACGAACGGCCCGTGAGCGCCTCGAACAGGCGCTGCGTCGCGTTCAATTCCAGCGTCACCGCTTCGCCGGGCGTGTCGGCGAGATTGGGATGGGTGAATGTGTGGTTGCCGACCTCGTTGCCGTCGGCCAGCTCGCGCTGCACGAGGCCGGGATTGGCCTCCGCATTGCCGCCGATGATGAAGAAGGTGGCGTGCACATGCTCGCGCTTCAATATGTCGAGGATTTGCGGCGTCCATTCGGGATCGGGACCGTCGTCGAAGGTGAGCGCGATCTCCTTGCCGGCCGCGCCGAACTGGCGGATCACATAGCCGGTGGGAAGATGGGTGTAGGTCTCATCGTCGATGTCGCCGGTCTGCGGATCGAGCTCGTAGGTGCGGCTTCCCGGCGTGGGATCGGCGGCGACGCGCAGGATTTCGCCCGAGCCTTCGTAGTCGATGTCCTCGATGATCGGGATGTGATGCAGCGCGTCCGGAGCCGGCGCGCCATAAGGCCGGCCGAGCACCGAAAAGACCGACGGGTCTTCGCTTCCCATGCGCCACAGCGCATAGCCCGCCGGCTGATAGGGATCGGCGGCGTGGATTTCGTTGAACGCGGTCACGCCGTCGAGGAACCAGACATTATGCTGGGTGTCGTCGTCCTCCATGTAGGAGAAATGCGGGTTGTTGGTGGCGTCGTCGAAGACGATCTGGGAGCCCGAATCGTGGGCCGCGATCACGGCCTCTTCATAGGAGATGCCGTCGACGTCGTCGCCATTGTAATCGTAGCCGTAACCGCCGATGGCGATGATCGTGTGCTGGGCCCTGAGCACACGCATGCGCTTGTCGAGCAGGTTTTCGTACCACGGTTCGCCCGCGATGCTGCCCACGCCGCCCGCGATGGAGCGGCCATGTTCGTCATAGGCCATCAGCATCGTGTAATCGATGTCGCGCGCATATTCGGCGAAGGGCCAGTTGTCGTCCGCGAAGGGCGCGGCCTGGACCACGAGCCAGTTGTGCGGCACGAAGGCGGCGTGCAATTCCTTGAGGAAGGAATCGAGATCGTTCTGCGCGGACGGCGGAACTTCTTCGAAGTCGATCACGATTCCCTGCAGCTTCTGATCGCCGACGAAACTCTCGAGCGAGGCGATGAGGGCTGCGCGGCGCGCGGGATCGGTCAGCATCTTGGCAAGGCCCGGCCCGTCCCAATTGCCGAGCGTGGCATTCTGGATCACCGGAAGTACCGCGACGCCCGCCTTGGTGCGGCGGATATACCGCAGCACGCGCGGATTGAAGCTGTTCTTCAGATGAAGATCGGGGCCCTGCAGGCTGAGCCAGGTCGGGATCACCCAATCGAGCCGGGGCAGCGCGCTTTGCAACTCGTCATAGGCGGTGCCTTCCCAATCGGGATAGAAGGCGATCGCAAGCGGCCTTCCCTTCGGATGCAGGAGCGCGAGCTTGTGGGCGCGCGCGATGCGCATGCCGCGAAGGCGCTTGGCCTTGAGGAGCTCGATGCGCTTTGCGCGCGCCTCTTCGGCCAGACGCGCCGCCGAATGCAGGAGACCCGGCGCCTGCGCCTTCTGTTCCAGCTTCTGCGCATTGACGGGCGTGAGCCGGCCCGGCAGCTTGACGCTCGAAATATGGGGAACCGCGGCAAGGCTTGTGAGGAAGGCGGCACCCAGAAGCGTGCTCACGATCGCCGCGGCCCAGCCGATCAGCGAGATGCGCCACGCGCGTTTGCCTGTCGCGTCGAAGAAAACCGGCTTGTTGGCCATGCTGTCCCGGACCGGCCGGATGCTCCATTCCCCGAAAGTCTATATATGAACTAGAGATCGAAGGCGCGCCATTCCATGCAACGTCGCGGCCTGCCGGCCCTCGTCACCAGCGGCATCATCCTAGCCGGTTTTGGCTTTTCTTTGGCGGTCAACTGGCCGGGCCATCTCTCTTACGATTCTGTAATGCAGCTCTGGGAAGGCCGCAGCGGGCTCTACAACAACTGGCATCCCCCGGTCATGGCCTGGCTTCTGGGTGCTTTCGACCGGCTGAGCCCCGGGGCGGCGCTTTTCGCCGCCTTCGATGCGGCGCTGGCGTCCGGAAGTTTCCTTGCGCTCGCATGGCTTTATCCGCGTACGACGTGGTGGGCCGCAGGCCTGGCCGCCGCAGCCGTCCTCCTACCGCAAATGCTGCTTTACCAAGGCATTGTCTGGAAGGACGTGCTGTTCGCCGACGCCGGGCTTTGCGGGTTCGTTTGCCTTGCTTGGGCGACAAAGGTCTGGTTAACGCCGCGCCTGCGATATGGCCTGATCGGGGCCGGCGCGGGCTTTCTGGTGCTGGCGGCACTGGCGCGGCAGAACGGGGTAATCCTGCTCGCCGCCGGCGCGGGCGCGCTGGGCTGGATCGCGGCGCTGCGGACGGGCGGATCGCGGTTGCGCGCGGCGGCGCTTTACGGGGGCGCATTCCTCGCAGGCACGATCGGAGCCGCCGCCGCGGCGACGCTCGCGCTCGATACGCGGCTCTACGACGACACCGGACCTTCCACGCAGATCGAGCGCCTTCAGGCCTACGACATCATCGGCGCGCTCAAATCGAATCCGCATCTGCACTTCACCGCGATCGAACGCGGCGACCCGCTGCTCGACCAGCGCATGCGCGAGCTCGGCGTGCGCTATTACAATCCCGAACGCAGCGACACGCTGCTGCTTTCGCCGGCGCTGCAATCGGCGTTGCTCAATGCGAAGCCGGGCGTGCTGGCGAAGGGCTGGCGCGCGTTGATATTACAGCATCCATGGACGTACCTGCGCGTGCGCGCCGATGTGTTCCGCTGGGTGTTCCTCACGCCCGACATCAGCCGATGCGTTCCCGATTACGAGGGCGTCGATGGGCCGCCCGATGTGATGAAGGATCTGGGCCTCACGGAACGATACGATGCACGCGACGAGGCGCTCGACAACTACGCGGCGTTCTTCGCGGGCTCGCCGGTCTATTCGCATGCGGCGTGGGGCGCGGCTGCGGCGATCGCCCTCGTGCTCTTGCTGCGGCGCCGGCGCCCCGCCGATATCGCGATGGCCGGACTGCTTGCCGGCGCGCTCCTCTGCACGGCCAGCTTCTTCGTGATTTCGATTGCCTGCGATTACCGCTACCTTTACGTGCTCGACCTTTCGGCGCTGGCGGCGCTATTTTATCTGGCGCTGGATCCCTCCGGCTTCCGGCTGCGCTGGCAGACGGGACGAACGCATGAACGATGAAACGATGACAACTGAAATCCACGGTCGCGTGGCGAACGGATTCGAAGCGGCGCGCACGGCATTCGCTTCGAATTTCGAGCGGGCGGGCGATTATCAGGAAGTGGGCGCGTCCTTCGCGGCGTTTCACCAGGGACGTTGCGTCGTCGATCTCTGGGCAGGCCACCGCGACCGCGCGCGCACCACGCCATGGACGCGCGACACGCTCGTCAATGTCTGGTCCACGACAAAGGGCATCGCCGCAACGGCCGTAGCCATGCTCGCCGATCGCGGGCTTCTCGACTACGGCGAACCGGCCGCGAAATACTGGCCGGAATTCGCGGCGAACGGAAAAGACAAGATCACGATCGCGCAGATCATGTCGCATCGCGCGGGCCTCAACGGTTTTGCCGAGCCGACGACGATCGCCGACATGTACGATTGGGACGCTTGCGCGCAAAAGCTCGCGCGCCAGAAACCGGCATGGCCGCCCGGCACGGCGAGCTCCTATCACGCCATGACGTTCGGCTGGCTCGCGGGCGAGATCGTGCGCCGCGCGAGCGGCAAGACGCTCGGCGCTTTCGTGCGCGACGAGATCGCGGGGCCGCTCGATGCCGATTTCGCCATCGGGCTGCCTGAGCGCGAAGAGGGCCGCCTCGCCGAAATGATCGCGCCCAAGCGCGCGCCAATCATGCCGCCGCTTTCCGACATCGCGATGCTCGCGCTCGTCAACCCGCAACAGAATCCCGAAGCGCCGAACGCGCGCGCATGGCGCGCCGCCGAAATTCCCGCCGCCAACGGACACACAAGCGCGATGGGCCTTGCGCGCATCTATGCGGCGCTGGCGCGCGGCGGCGCATTCGAGGGCCGTCGCATCCTCTCGCCCGAAGGGCTCGCGCGCATGGCGGCGCCCGCGACGGCGAACGGCGACACCGACATGATGCTCGGCCTCGCCGACAGTTGGGCGATGGGCGTGCTCCTCAACACGCCCGGCGTTTACGGACCCAACCCCTGCGCCTTCGGACATTCCGGCTGGGGCGGATCGTTCGGCTGCGCCGATCCCGATGCGCAGATTTCCATCGGCTATGTCTGCAACCAGATGGGACCCGAACTCATCGGCGATCCGCGCACGCAAGGACTCTGCGATGCCGTCATGGCATGCGCGCGGGAGCAATAGCTTGCCCGATTTGGGCCACGTCCGATCCATCGAAGCGCGGTCGCGGACTCACATTCGAAAATTCACGGCTCCATTTGCGCACTCCTCCGGTTCGAAGGAGAGACAGGATTTTATTCCGGGGCGTCAAGAGGCGCGCGCGGATTTATTTTCGGGCATTGCCCGCACACCAATTCTCGCAATTGGTGTGCTCAGTCGCCCAAGCCGATGGAGATGGAGGCGTAGGGGCCGTAGAAGGCGCGGTTTTCGTTTTTCCGTGCGTCGATGCCGCCGTCCATGGCGCCGAAGAACATGTCGGC
>DATIZS010000403.1:0-13240 GCA_035516955.1 Rhizomicrobium sp. | reverse complement strand
GCTGAAGACCGCCCGCGAGCACATGAATGAAACGCCATACCTGAAGGCGGTCGGCGGCGAAGTCCTCGACCTCGGACCCGTGGCACGGACCCGCCTGCCATACGGGCCCCATCTGGTCGGCGATCCCGAGACGGGTGTCGTGCATGGCGGGGTGGTCACCGCGCTCCTCGACCACACCAGCGGCATCGCGGTGATGGCGAAGCTTCGGGAAGTGATCCAGATCGCCACCCTCGACCTGCGGATCGATTACATGCGCCCGGCCGAGCCCGATGCCGCGATCGTGGCGGAGTGCGAATGCGTGCGCGTGACCCATGAGATCGCCTTCGTCCGCGGCGTAGCCCATCAGGGCGATGTCTCCAAGCCGATCGCCCTCGCCACGGCCGCCTTCATGCTGATCCGCGGCGGCGCCACGCCCATTCCCAATGGCAAGAGCGCATGACCAATCTCAGCTCTTCGGATCCGAGCCGGGTCATCGAGACCGTTCCCTATTGCCGCTTCCTGGGCGTCACGGCATCGGTAGCCGACAACGCCGTCTTGCTCACCATGCCCTTCGCGCCGAAGCTCGTCGGCAATCCGGTGCTGCCGGCGCTGCACGGGGGCGTGATCGGTTCGCTGCTCGAGACCGCGGCCATCGCGCAGGTGGTCTTCGAAACGCGCCAGCTGCGTTTGCCCAAGCCGGTGGACATCACCATCGATTATCTGCGTTCGGCGCGCGCGGTGACGTCCTATGCGCGGGCGCGGATCGCGCGGCAGGGAAAGCGCGTCGTCAACGTGCACGCCGAGATGTGGCAGGAAGACGAAGCCAAGCTCGTCGCCGCCCTGCGCGGTCATCTGCTGCTGGTCAGGGATTAGTTCAAGGTTCCGCCGCCGAGGCCGAAGCGACCGGCGCCCAGAAGCGCCACCGACAATCCGCCCAGGAGGAAGAACATCTCCAGCTCGAGCGCGTAACCACCCATCGCGTTGAGCGAAACTAGGCTCGACATGCCGGCGAGGAAGATCGCCACGATCATGTTGATGACGACAAGCACCCCGCCAAGCCGCGACGCCAGGCCGAAGATGATCAGCAGCGGCGCCGCCACTTCGCCGACATAGACGCCGTAAGCGAGAAAGTCCGGCATTCCGTGCGCGCCCAACATGTCGCGGATCGGCTGGATGCCGGTCAGGATCTTGTGAACGCCGTGAAAGAGAAGCAGGCCGCCGACGGTCAGCCGCAGCACCAGCTTGCCGATGTCATCCGTATTCATGCGAACACTCCCCCCGAACGCGATTTGAGCCGCATCCTACAGCGGGGTGCCGTGTGCCCGGCGACAGCCTGGCGATTTAATCTTCAAGATGGTTTCCGGACACCCAGGATGCGCGGTGCGGCGGGGCTCGAACGCCGCGGGAAGGCGCGTTTAACCTTTTCGGCCGTTCGAGGGGGCGCAGCCGGGAGCATCGGCTCGAAAGCAGCGGAGGCGTGTGTCTGGTACGAATCTCCATCGCCGGTTGCAGGGTTCTCGGCCTGCGGCTTCGATGCAATCGCGACCATGCGGCGGGGAAAGAAGCTTGAGCGGATTCCCTCCAGCGCCATCACGGCGAGGAACGCCGCTGCCAGCGCCGCGAGGATGTTCACATGCGCCGGCTCGCGCGCCAACAACGCGAGAAACGCGCTCCACAAACCCGACCAGTTGCCCGCACCCATCACTGCCCCCGAAATGCAAAACGATTTTGCCGCAAACGACGCGATGCGCCAACAGGCACACGGACGGTCTTGCGATCAAGGCAAACGGCGATTGCACAGGAAGCGTGCAAACGCGTTTCAATTCGTGAGCATTAAGCCTGCATGCTGCGCAAATCCGCGCCAACGGCATCTGCGACATTTTCGAAGCCGTCGCGCAGGAGACATTCGAGCAGTTCCCGCTTGATGCGGGCGACGAGTCCGGGCCCCTCATAGGCGAGCGCGGTATAGAGCTGCACGAGCGACGCGCCGGTGCGGATCTTCGCATAGGCGTCGGCGCCCGAAGAAATTCCACCGACGCCGATCAGCACGAGCCTCGTGCCCACGCGCTCGCGCAGCGCGCGCAGGATCGCGGTCGAAGGCGCGAATAAGGGTTTGCCGGACAATCCGCCGCTTTCGCGCGCATGTGGACTCTTGAGCGTCGCGGGCCGGGCGATCGTTGTGTTCGTAGCGATGAGGCCTTCGATGCCGGAGGCAAGCGTCACGGCAGCGATGTCGTCAAGCACTTCTGGCGTGACGTCGGGCGCGATCTTGAGCAGCAGCGGCACCCGCAACCCACTCTTCGCGCGCACATTCGTCAGCATTCCGAGCAGCCGCTCGAGTTCTTCGCGGTTCTGCAGGCCGCGCAGTCCGGGCGTGTTGGGCGAAGATACGTTGAGGGTGATGTAGCGCGCGAGCGGCGCCAGATGCGCGAAGCACGTTTCGTAATCGGCAATGCGGTTTTCGCTGTCCTTGTTCGCTCCGATATTGATGCCGAGGATCGCGCCGCTCGTGCGCCGCGCGAACCGTGCGCGCATCGCCTCCATGCCGCCATTGTTGAAACCCATGCGGTTGACGACCGCGCGGTCTTCTGCGAGGCGGAACAGGCGCGGGCGTGGATTTCCGGCCTGCGGCCTCGGCGTCACCGTCCCGCATTCCACGAAGCCGAAGCCGAAGCGGGCCATGGCGTCGGGGACTTCGCCGTCCTTATCGAAGCCGGCAGCCAGTCCGATCGGGTTGGCGAAACGGATGCCGAAAGCCTCGACGGCGAGCCGCGAATCGTCGGCCGGAGCGCGCGCAAAAAGCCGTCCTGCAACCGCGACCAGGCGCACAGTGGCGCGATGCGCCGTCTCCGGCGGCAGAAGGCGAAGCGCGGCAGCGCCGAGATCTGTCAGCATTTCCGCGCATTTCCCTCTCTGATTCCTCGGCGCCCATCTTAACGCGCGCGGGATCGCAAAAAGGGCTTGCAGACACCCCGAATCTCCACCTAGGATAATAGAGATTTTTTCTGGACTACATTCTCATGGCGCGCGCAGCAAAGCTCCTCACCCACGAGCAGATCTGGAATGCGATCGATCTTCTCGCGGAAAATCACGACATGTCGGCATCGGGCCTGGCGAGGGCCGCGGGGCTGGATCCCACCACTTTCAACAAAAGCAAGCGCATCGGTCCCGATGGACGGCTGCGTTGGCCGTCGACGGAGAGCGTGGCGAAATCGCTGCAGGCGGCCGGCGCGGGTCTCGAAGAATTCACGAGCTATGCCGTGCGCGGCACCAAGCCGCCGAAATACGTCTCGCGCGCCGTGCCGCTGATCGGATTGGCGCAGGCCGGATCGCGAGGCTATTTCGACGATGCCGGATTCCCCGCGGGCACGGGCTGGGACGAGATCCCGTTTCCCGATCTCAACGACGAGCATGCCTATGCGCTCGAAGTGACGGGCGATTCCATGCTGCCGATCTATCGCGACGGCGACCGCATCGTGGTTTCGCCGGGCGCGAATGTGCGGCGCAACGACCGCGTGGTGGTGAAGACCCATGCCGGCGAAGTGATGCTGAAGCAGGTGGGCCGGCTCACCTCGCAACGCGTCGAGCTCCGGTCGCTCAATCCGGAATTCGAAGACCGCGCCTTCCCGATGGCGGATATCGTGTTCATGCACCGCGTGATCTGGGCGTCGCAGTAGCGTTCAGGGATAGCCCTGGTCGCGGCGCACGAGATCGTCGAATGCGTCGAGATCGTTCTTTTTCAGCGCATCGAGCAATTCCTTCGCGCGACCTTGGGCGAAGCTCTCGTAAGCCGTCCGCGGCTTGTCCATCTGCGCGCGAGCGAGCGAAGCCTCGACTTCGCTGCGGTAGCGGGCGAGATCGTATCCAGCCAGCGACAGCGCATATTGGTAGCGCAGCACCAGATTGCCGGAAGCCAGCGCGAAGGCTTTGTGAAAGCGCGTCATCGCATCGTCGATGCTCGCGCCATAGATCCAATTGGCGAGAGAGGCGCCGCCGTTGCGCACGATCTCCACATTCCAGCCGCCCAAGGCCGCCAGCGCCCAGTAGTTCGCGGGATCGGACGCGAGCGCTATGTCGAGTTCCTTCTTCGCTTCGGAGGCATATCCACGCGCGCCCGCTGTGACGATGCCGACGACACGCGCCTCATAGCCGAGGGTGACGGCGAGATAGATATGGCCCTCGGGCAAATTGGGATCGGCGGCGATGGCTTTTCGCGCGTCATCCTCGGCGCGTCGCAGACAGGCGAGACACGGTGCGCTGCGCATCATCTCCGCGGCGAGCTCGGCGCGCGCAGCGACCGCGAATCCGGCGGCATCGTTCTGTGCAATCCCGGCTGAAATGGCAGCGTCGTATTTGCCCTGCTGGTAGAGCTCAAGCGGCGTCGCCGCCTCAGCTCTGGCGCAAACAAGCGCGAAGAACGCGGCGTAGACTGCCGATCTCATGCCGCCGCCACGAAGGCCCCGTCGAGCGCGCGGCGGATCAGCACGGAAGTCTCCGCGCAACCGTAAAGCGCCGCGAACGAACCGAAGCGCGGGCCCTGCGTCTGGCCGAACAGCACTTCGTACAGCGCCTTGAACCAGTCGCGCAGCGGCTCGAAGCCGTGGCGCTTGCCGATCTCATAGACGACGTTCTGCACCTTCTCCGCGTCGCGCTCGCCGTTCAATTGCTCGAGCGCGTCCGCGAGATCGGCGAGCGCGGTGCGCTCCTTGGCGTCGGCCTGGCGATACTTCTTCTGCGGCTTCACGAAGTCTTCGTAGTAGCGCAGCGCAAAGCCGACCAGGCGATCGAGACCGGGATTGGCTTCGGGACTCGCTTGCGGCGCATAGGCGCGAATGAATCCCCACAACAGTTCGCGGTTCTGCGCATTCGAGGCGCTCACCAAGGTGAGCAGGAGCGCGAAGCTCACCGGATAGGTCTCGGCCGGCGGATTGCCGTTGTGGATGTGGAAGACGGGATTTTCGAGCTTTGCGTCCACGCTCGTCTCATTGGAATGATAGGCGCGCAGGAAATCGATGTAGTCGTCCACCGCCTTGGGGATGACGTCGAAGTAGAGCTTCTTCGCCACGCGGGGCTTCTGATACATGAAGAGCGCGATGCTCTCCTCCGGCCCGTAGGTCAGCCATTCGTCGACCGAGAGGCCGTTGCCTTTCGATTTGGAGATGCGCGTTCCGTCGGCATCGAGGAAGAGCTCGAAATTGAAGCCGTCCGGCGGCGTCTCGCCCAACGCACGCACGATCTTGCTCGACAGCTCGACGGAAGAAATCAGGTCCTTGCCCGCCATCTCGTAGTCGACGCCGAGCGCGATCCAGCGCATCGCCCAGTCGGCCTTCCACTGGCACTTCACATGGCCACCGGTGACGGGCACTTCTGTCTTCGTGCCGTCCTCATCCTCGAACACGATCGTGCCCGACTTCTTGTTCCACTCCAGAAGCGGCACCTGCAGCACCTTGCCGGTTTTGGGCGACAGCGGCAGGAACGGCGAATAGGTGGCGCGACGCTCCGGCCCCAGCGTGGGCAGTACCACGTCGCGAACCGTTTCGTAGTTCTCCAAGATGGTAAGCAAAGCCTGATCGAAACGACCCGATTTGTAGCAATCGGTCGAGCTCAGGAATTCGTATTGGAAGCCGAAGCGGTCGAGGAAGGCTCGGAGCCGCGCGTTGTTGTGCGCGCCGTAACTCTCATGGGTGCCGAAGGGATCGGGGACCGATGTCAGCGGCTGGCCCAGATGCGCTGCCAGCATCTCCTGGTTGGGAACGTTGCCGGGCACCTTCCGCAAGCCATCCATATCATCGGAAAAGGAAATCAGCCGCGACGGCACATCCGACATGAGATCGAATGCGCGCCGCACCCAGGTGGTGCGCGCGACTTCGCCGAAGGTGCCGATATGCGGCAGGCCCGACGGTCCGTAACCCGTCTCGAACACAACGCTGTCCGTCTTCTGTCCCTTTTTGGCACGCCGCTCGAGCCGCGCGACCACCTTTCGGGCCTCTTCGAACGGCCATGCCCGAGCGTTAAGCGCTATTTCGCGCGAGGGTCTGAACCCGGCGGAAGGCATTGGAAATACTTGACCTTAAGCGTTTGGAAAGGGGCGAAAGCTAGGCTTTGCCAGGGGAGGCCGTCAATGACCGTCGAGGCAGGTGCGTTGCGCGACACAGCTTCACGCCGGGCCGTGCGGAACGCGGTTCCGCCAGAACGTATCGACTTCCTCTTCCGGATGGGGCGGCTTTACCTGTTCCTGCCCTTTTCGGCGCTGTGCCTCGCTGCGGTTTTCTACCGCGGACTCATCCCGGCCTGGGCCGCGCTCATTCCGCTCCTGCTGCAGATCGGAACCACGGTCGCCACGCGCGAATTCGTCGAGCGCTACGAAGCGCGCAGCTTTTCCGACGATGCCATGGATTGGGCGCACCGCTTCGTCTGGTATTCGGCGGCGAGCGGAACGGCCTGGGGCCTCGGCGCCATCATCTGGTTCACGCCAAACTATTTCCCCGCACAAGCCTTCCTCGCGCTCGCCTTCATGGGCATGACGTCCGCGGAGTTCATCGCGCGCTCATCCTACCGACCCGCCTACTTCGCGCACGCTGTGTGCTCGCTCACGCCTCTGATCATCCTCCTCGCGCTGGAAGGGAACATCTATTCGGGTTTGGCGAGCCTGCTGGTGCTGTTCTTCGGCGGCGTGCTCTACGGCTATTGCGACAGCCTCGCGAGCCTGCTCGACGAAAGCATCCTCTTGCGCCGCGAGAATGCCGATCTCGTAGTGAGCCTTGCGAGCGAACGCGACGCCGCCGAAAAGGCGCGCGACATCGCGGAAAAAAGCACGCGCGCCAAATCCGCTTTCATCGCCAACATCAGCCATGAGATTCGCACGCCGCTCAATGCGCTGCTCGGCATGGCGCAGCTGCTCGATCAGAGCGAGCTCGATCACCGCCAGCGCAGCCATGTCAAGATCCTGCTCGAGGCCGGCCGCAGCCTGAAGGTGCTGCTCGACGACGTCATTGCGCTGTCGCGCGATGACGAAGAGCTCGTTCCGCTGAGCGAGGACGATTGCGATGCCGCACAGGCCGCGCGCACCGTGGCCCGCATGTTGCTGCCGCGTGCCTGGGAAAAGCAGATCCATCTGACCGTCACGGCCGCGAACAATCTGCCGCGCGTCGCCGCCGATCCGCGGCGGGTGCGCCAGATCCTGCTCAAGCTCGCCGACAATGCCGTCAAGTTCACCGAGCGCGGCGGCGTCGAAATTCGCGTCGATGCCGAGACGACGGAAGACGGCCGCCAGATGCTGCGCTTCAGCGTCAGCGATACGGGCTTGGGCTTCACCTCAGACGTGGCGCAGCAGATCTTCGAGCCCTTCACGCAAGGCGATGCGAGCTACACGCGCCGCAGCGCCGGTGCGGGCTTGGGGCTCGCCGTGGCCAAGCGCACCGTCGAAAGCCTCGGCGGGCAGATTGGCTTTAAGAGCGAGCCGGGCGCCGGTGCGCTTTTCTGGTTCACCATCCCAGCGGTCTGCGCCGAGGAGTCGGTGAAGCGCGAGGCGGCACCGATCGCTTCCGATGCTTCGCCGCCGTCCGGTCTGCGTTTCCTGATCGCGCTGGCCGACGAAAAGGCGCGCGGGCCGATTGTCGATTATCTGGAGCCCTTCGGAAACCGCCTGGTGATCGCGAACCTGCTCACGGACGCCGTGGTGCGCGCTGGCCGGGAAGACTTCGACGCGATCGTCGCAAGCGCCACCGACGCCGACACGATTGCCGCGGCACCCGGCGTGCGCGCGCCGATTCTCGCACTCCTCTCCGGCGGCATGCGCTCGCCCGATGCGGCCGATGAAGTCCTGCGCTGGCCCGCGACCGCCGGCGCGCTCTATGTCAGCCTTCGCGACATGCTTGGCCGCGGCGTCGATGCTTCGAAGCCCGAGACCCCGCAAGCTTCGCCCGCAACGGCCGCGATCGATGCACCAGCCTTCGCGGCGCTGGAGAAATCGCTCGGCCTCGCCACGCTTATCGAGATCCTGCAGTCCTATATGAAGACCGCCGAGGATCTTTGCGACAATCTCTCCGACGCGAGCGGAGACGCGAAGTGGGACGATGCCGCGCGGATCGCACAGGATATCGCGGGCGCAGCCGGCGGATTGGGACTCGCGGCGCTCACCCAGGCCGCGCGCGGCTTCACGCAGAAAGCGCGCGAAGGCAGCCCGCCGGAAAATTTGCGCGAAGCGGCCGATACCGTCGTTGGCGAACACCAGCGCGTCTGCAAGGCGCTCGCCAATCTCTATCCTGATCTCGCGGCCTGAATCGTCTTTCTTTCTCCGGCACAATCGGCATATTGGTACAAATGCCGAACGAACTGCGCGCCATCCTTGATATTCCTGCGCTTATCCCAGCCGCGGGCGGCGCGGTTGCGGCCTATGCGAACGGCGAGTGCCGAAGGCTCGGCATCGAAGAAGCGCGCGCGCTGTTCCGCTCGGGCGATGCGATCGTGGCGCATGCATTGTTCGTCTCCGGCCGCCTGAAGGCGCCGCCGGCGAAGCCACTCTACGATGCGATGGAATTGTTCGCCTTCGTGCGGCCTGCGCAGCCTTGCGTGCCGAGTGCGTTGGGACTGGCGCGCGCGCTTTCATTGCCATCGCCGCACACGCCGGAAGAAGCCGCGCGTGCGTTGCATGAAATGACGAGACTTATGCTGGATGAGCTGCGCGACAAACCGGAACGCGTCCATCTGCGGGCCTTGGCGTCATCGCTGGAACGCGCCGGCTGGCGTTGGGCGAAGTCAATCCTCGACGCGATCGGTGCGCCGGAGAAGGCGCTATCGCCGATTGCGGGTTTCGATGCCTGGCGCGGCTTGGCGCAATGGGAGGATGAGCCGGCGCCGGACAAGCCGGGCTCGCTGCCGGTCGAACCGGGCGAAGCGCGCCAGCGTCTCGCGAAGCTGGTCGGCATGTCGGGCGAGGTGCGTCCCGAACAGGAATCCTATGCCGAAGAAGCGTCCTATGCTTTCGCCGCACGCGAGCGTGCCGGCGCGCCCAAGATCGCGCTGATCGAGGCGGGCACGGGCATCGGCAAGACGCTGGGTTATCTTGCGCCCGCATCGCTGTGGTCGGAGAAGAACGGTCCGGGTCTGTGGCTCTCGACCTACACCCGCAATCTGCAGCGCCAGATCGTGCAGGAACTGGCGCGGCTCTATCCCGATCCCGCCGAGCGCGACGACAAGACGGTCGTGCGCAAGGGCCGCGAGAATTATCTTTGCCTGCTCAATTTCGAGGAAGCGGCGAAGCGTACCGCGCTCGCGCCGGGCCAGCGCACGGTGGCGCTCGGTCTCATCGCGCGCTGGATCTCCGCGACGCGCGACGGCGACATGTCGGGTGCGGGCTTTCCGGCGTTCCTTGCAAGCTCGCTTGCGCTCGGCGAGATCACCGACCGGCGCGGCGAATGCGTTTATGCGGCCTGTCCGCATTATCGCACCTGCTTCATCGAGCGCGTCATCCGGCGCTCGAAGAACGCGCCCATCGTCGTCGCCAACCATGCGCTGGTGATCGCGCAGGCGCTGGGCGGCGAAAGCGCCAGCCTCGACGAGACCACGGACACGCCGCCCGAGCGGCGCGTGCGCTATGTCTTCGACGAGGGCCATCACCTCTTCGATGCCGCGGACTCCGGCTTCGCCGCGTTTCTCTCCGGTGTCGAGATGGCCGATCTGAGGCGCTGGATTCGCGGACCCGAGGGCCGTGCGCGCACGCGCATGCGCGGCTTGGAAGAGCGGCTCAAGGACATCATCGCCGACGACGTCCCTGCGCGCGAAACGCTGGACGAATGCATCGCCGCCTCAAGCGCGCTCACCAGCGAAGGCTGGCTGTCGCGTCTGCACAACGGCGCCCCGCGCGGTCCCGGTGAAATGTTTCTCGCCGCCGCCTACCAACATGTGAAGGCGCGCAGCCGGAACGAGGACGCATTCTACTCGCTGGAAGCCGAGACCGAGCCGTTGAGCGATGAGCTGCTGGAAGCCGCTCGCAGGCTCGGCGTCGGCCTTGCGCGGCTTTCCACGCCGCTCTTGAGTCTGGCGCATCGCTTGCGCAAGCAGATCACCGAGAAGGCGAAAGAGCTCGAGCCCTATCAGCGCGCACGCATCGAGGCAGCGGCGCGCGGGCTTGAGCGGCGCGCG
Source organism: Rhizomicrobium sp. (assembly GCA_035516955.1). Taxonomy (GTDB): domain Bacteria; phylum Pseudomonadota; class Alphaproteobacteria; order Micropepsales; family Micropepsaceae; genus Rhizomicrobium. The sequence continues at coordinate 3,118 of DATIZS010000403.1, read as the reverse complement.
AAGATCATCGTGCCGGCCTGGATCGCGATGCTCTCCGCGCTCGAGTCGGGCGAGGGCCGGGAGGAATACGTCGATTGGTTCGAGATCGAGCGCGAGGACGGCCGCGACGCCGATATCGGGTTGTGGCGCCACTGGATCGATCCCACCATTCCGCTCGCAGGCGAAGTGCTCGCACCCGCGCATGGCGCGCTCATCACCTCGGCCACTCTGCGCGACGAAGACGGCACGGCGGATCACTGGCAGTCGGCGGAAGTTCGCACCGGCGCGGCGCATCTGCCCGAACCGCCCAAGCGCGCGACTTTCGGCTCGCCGTTCGATTACGCAAAGCAGGCGCGCATCTTCATCGTGCGCGACGTGAACCGGCGCGATGCCGATCAGGTCGCGTCCGCCTACAAGGAGCTGTTCCTCGCCGCCGGCGGCGGCGGTCTGGGATTGTTCACCGCGGTGAGAACCTTGCGCGCGGTGGAAGCGCGCATCTCGGCGCCGCTCACCGAAGTCGGCATCAATCTTTATGCGCAGCATGTCGACCGGCTCGATACCGGCGCGCTGGTCGATCTCTTCCGGCTGGAGGAGAACGCCTGCCTGCTCGGCACCGATGCGCTGCGCGACGGCGTCGACGTGCCGGGGCGCTCCTTGCACCTGGTCGTGTTCGACAAGGTGCCGTGGCCCAAGCCCACGATCCTGCACAAGGCGCGCCGCGCGCGCTTCGGCAAGGGCTACGACGATCTGCTCACGCGCCTGCGCCTGAAGCAGGCGTTCGGCCGCCTGATCCGTTCGCAACAGGACAAGGGCTGCTTCGTCATTCTCGAGCCAGCGACGCCGTCGCGACTGCTCTCCGCGTTTCCGCCGGACGCGCCCGTCAGCCGCTGCGGATTGGCAGAAGCGATTGCGGAGATCCGCGGGTTTCTCCGCCCCTAGGCGAGCAGGCTATCCTCAAGCTGCTTGATCATGGATATCATTGTCTATGAACGTGGGGGATCTGATGAAGCACTTGTCGCTGGCGCTGGTGTTCGTTTCGTTCAGCTATTGCGCGCAAGCAGCTGACGTGCCGGCGGCAAATGCGCCGTCCAGCACCCCTGCGGCAAACGGCGCGGATGCGAACAAGTCGCCGGGCGACGGCGATGTCAGCGCGTCGCTCGGCTTTGAGCCGGGAAAAAGCACAGTCAGCGACGTCGAAGACAAGTACGGCAAGTCGACGATGCAAACGCATGCCCCGGACGGGCGTCACACGGAATTGTTCACCGCGAATAACGGCCAGCTGGTGGTGGTGTTTCTGTTCGACAAGGACGATCGGCTGATCCGCACCGTGGCCTATGCCCATCAGTGAAGTGACGCGGATGGCTGCCGCGCCGGATTCCCGTGGGTTTCTTGGCGCCGAAGCGTGACCCGCGCAGAATCGCTGCCTATAACGGGCCATGTCTCAGACGGACGATAATCTCTTCGGCGCGCAGGGAGCGGGCGATTCCTACGGTCGCCACTCGACCGGCATCCTGCCGAGCCACGTGCTCAAGCGGCTCATCCGCGGGCGCAAGGAACTCCTGTCCACGGACGAAATAGACGAGTCGCAAATTCAGCCGGCGAGCATCGATCTGAGGCTGGGTCCAGTCGCCTGGCGCGTGCGCGCGAGCTTCCTGCCGGGACCGAATGCGACGGTCGAGCAGAAGCTCAAATCCGTGTTCATGCACGAGATCGATCTTACGCATGGCGCGGTGCTGGAGACCGGTTGCGTCTATATTGTGCCGCTGCTCGAGCATGCGGATTTCTCCGCGCGCGTGTCCGGCACGGCCAATCCCAAGAGTTCGACGGGCCGAATCGACGTCTTCGTCCGGCTGATCACGGATCGGGGGCAGGCCTTCGATCGCATCGAGCCGAATTATCGCGGGCCGCTCTTTGCGGAGATCAGTCCGCGCACCTTCCCGATCCTGGTGCGCAAGGGCTCGAGGCTCAATCAGCTGCGCATCCGTCACGGTTCTCCGCAATTCACCGATACGCAACTGCGCCGGCTGCACGCCGAATCGCCGCTGGTGAGCGGCGACGCGGACATCGAAAACGGCCTCGCACTCTCGATCGATCTGCAAGGCATGCAAGGCGAGCGAATCGGCTGGCGCGCCAAGCGCCATACGGGGCTGATCGATGTGGACAGGCGCGGCGCGCTCGATCCCTTCGATTACTGGGAGCCGATCACGGCCCGCCCCGAAGGCCATCTCGTCCTCGATCCCGACGAGTTCTACATCCTGGTCAGCCGCGAGGCGGTCGCGATTCCCCCGGACTATGCGGCCGAAATGGTGCCGTTCAACCCGCTGGTGGGCGAGTTTCGGGTGCATTACGCGGGGTTCTTCGACCCGGGTTTTGGCTATGAAAAGGGCAAGCCCCCCGCGGCCCGGGGGGTCCTGGAGGTGCGCTCCCGCGAGGTGCCCTTCATTCTGGAGCACGGCCAGATCATCGGGCGACTGGTGTTCGAGCGGCTCACCGATCCCCCGCCCGAGGTCTACGGCCAGGGAATCGGCTCGCATTACCAGCGCCAGGGCCTCAAGCTCTCCAAGCACTTCACCTAGGCTGAACCGTCACAAAGCCCCGTTTTTGTTCCGTTTTGCGGAACGCCGCGATCGTATTTGTGGCAAACAATCCACACTCTGTTGCAAAAAATGCAGGCGGCCCATGCGTTCGCTTGCATGACGAGTGCATCCCGGCACACTTGCTCGCGCCGCGGGTCCAAACGGCATAGGGGGCTAATGCCCGCGGTTGAGTGGGTCCGCATTGAAGGGGGCAGCATGGGGCGGCTACGGCGCGAAGGCGCCGGCCGCCCCAAAGTTTTCGGGCCCCGTCTGTATCAAATGCGTGACAATTGCCTGCCAGCGCCCGCGGCCCGGCGAAAGGCGAAATTCACCTTAAAATGTGTTCGCAGCGCAACAGGTTAGACCGAGGTTGCCGTTGATCGGGAAGCAGACTCTGGTAAGGTTTCCGTTGCGCAAATCCACTGTGGCGCGAGACGTCGCAACCGCGATGTGATGGGGGTGAAATGAGCGCTCGTAATTTCTTGGCAGTCTGCGCGGCGGCAGCCGCGCTCCTTGGTCTGTCCTCGGCGCAAGCCGCGACTACCGAACCAAGTTCGCTCAGC
>DATIZS010000402.1:0-3790 GCA_035516955.1 Rhizomicrobium sp. | reverse complement strand
GGCGCCGCTTCTTGTCTTCCTCGTAGTCCGCGAAATTGCCTTCGAACCATTCGACGTGGCTCTCGCCTTCGAAGGCCAGCATGTGGGTGGCGATGCGGTCGAGGAACCAGCGGTCGTGGCTGATGATGACCGCGCAGCCCGCGAATTCTTCCAGCGCGAGTTCGAGCGCGCGCAAGGTTTCCACGTCGAGATCGTTGGTCGGCTCGTCGAGGAGGAGCAGGTTCGCGCCCGATTTCAGCATCTTGGCGAGATGCACGCGGTTGCGCTCGCCGCCCGAGAGCTGGCCGACCTTCTTCTGCTGATCGCCGCCCTTGAAATTGAACGCGCCGACATAAGCGCGGCTTTGCATCGTGCGCTTGCCGAGTTCAAGGATATCGGTTCCGCCGGAGATTTCCTCCCACACCGTCTTGTCGGCATCGAGCGTATCGCGCGACTGATCGACATAACCGATATGCACCGTATCGCCGATCTTGAGCGTGCCGGCATCGGGCTTTTCCTGACCGGTGATGATGCGGAAGAGCGTGGTCTTGCCGGCGCCGTTCGCGCCGATCACCCCGACGATGCCGCCGGGCGGAAGATTGAAACTGAGATTTTCGAACAGGAGCCGGTCGCCATAGGCCTTGGCAAGGCCGTTCGCTTCCAGCACGACGGAACCCAGACGTTCGGCCACGGGAATGATGATCTGCGCAGGCCCGGCGCGGGCTTCCTGCGATTTGGCGAGCAATTCTTCATAAGCCGTGATGCGCGCCTTGGATTTGGCATGCCGCGCGCGCGGGCTTTGCGAAATCCATTCGCGCTCGCGCGCCAGCGTGCGTTCGCGCGCTTCGGCTTCCTTTCCTTCCTGCAACAGGCGCTTTTCCTGAACGCCGAGGAAGGAGGAATAATTGCCTTCGTGGGGGATGCCCTTGCCGCGGTCGAGTTCGAGAATCCAGCCCGTGACGTTGTCCAGAAAATAGCGGTCATGGGTGACGAGGATCACGCAGCCCTTGTATTCGCGCAGCGTATGTTCGAGCCAGGCGACCGATTCCGCATCGAGATGGTTGGTGGGCTCGTCGAGCAGAAGAATGTCGGGCGCTTCGAGCAGCAATTTGCACAGCGCCACGCGGCGCTTTTCGCCGCCGGAAAGTTTGGCCACATCCGCATCGCCGTCGGGACAGCGCAGCGCGTCCATCGCCTGATCGACCTGGGAATCGAGATCCCACAGATTCTGGGAATCGATCTTGTCCTGGAGCTGCGCCATCTCGTCGGCGGTTTCGTCGGAATAATTGGCGGCGATTTCGTTGTAGCGGTCGAGCAGCGCCTTCTTCGCGGCCACGCCCTCCATCACATTGCCGCGCACGTCTTTGGCCGCATCGAGGCCGGGTTCCTGCGGCAGGTAGCCCCGCGTGACGCCGTCGGCCGCCCAGGCCTCGCCGGTGAACTCCTTGTCGAGCCCCGCCATGATGCGCATGAGCGTGGATTTGCCCGCGCCGTTGACGCCCACGATGCCGATCTTGGCGCCGGGATAGAAGGAGAGCCAGATATCCTTCAAGACCTGGCGCCCGCCGGGATAGGTCTTGGAAAGACCTTTCATCACGAAGACGAATTGCGGGCCGGCCATATGAGCGTTCCTGTTGCTGAGCGGCGCGTTTTAACGGGCGCATTGAAGCGCGGCAAACCTTTTCCTCCCCCGTTTACGGGGGAGGTGCCGAGCGCACGCGAGGCGGAGGGGGAAAGTGTATACCACTCACCCCCCTCGCCGCCTTCGGCGGCACTTCCCCCGGCTTCGCCAAAGGCTTCGCCGCGGCAAGCGAGATTCGCTTGGCACGCCGAAGCTGAAAGCGTAGGCGGCCGTAAACGGGGGGAGAAAAAATATCAGAAATTGATCTTGGCGCGCGACAGCACGGTGATCGAATTCGTGCCGGTCTGGCCTTGCAGGTTCATCTGGTAGCCGGCGTTCGCCTGCAGCGCGAGCGCCCCGTCGAGGAAGGTCGTCACATAGCCGAGCTCGACATCGGTTTCCGGCGCGCCCGCGACCGGCAGGCGCGCATGACCGAGCAGGCTGTTGTCGCCCGGCCCGGTGTTGGAAAGATCGATCTTGCCTTCATAGACCTGCATCGGCCGCGTCACCGCGAGGCCGAGCGAATCGCTGTCCTCGAAGAGGCCGCGCTTGGCCACCGCCACGCCATAGGAGCGCGTGCGCAGAGCGTCGTTGTTCGCGAGCGCGCCTGTGGGACGCAAGTTCAGTTGCGTGATGCCTTCGCCATAGGAGACCGTCGTCACCCATCCGTCGCCGAAGCCGACGCGCGCCGACAGCGCCAGCGCCGATGTGTCGGCGCCCTTGGCGTTCGAAAGCGCGTTGAGCTCGGCGCCGAGCACGCCGTTGGTCTCATGGGTCTGGCTCGCGACCACGCCGAGCCCGCCCCAGCTCGCGAAATCCCAGGTGACGCCGGCGAGTTTCTCGTCGGCCTGGCGGCGCTGATCGAGCGGATGATCCTGCAACTGATCGGCCAGCGAATAGACGGGCGTCTGCATCTCGTCCTCGTCCGCGCCGAGCTTCGCCTCGCCGATGCGGAAATGAAGATCGTCGGCCAGCGCCACCGTCGCGCCGACGAAGCTTCCGCCGTCGGCCAGGCTCGCATAGGGCGAATTCACGCCGGATGCGGAATAGAACAATCCGTCATAGGAGACGCTGCCCCGCGCGTCATAGGCGTTGAAGCGGCCCGCGAAATCGACGTTGTAGCCGAGGTCGAGGTCGACGCCGCCGCCCAGATGCGCGCTCAGCGCGAAATCGCGCAGCGCGAAGCGATGCTGATCGCCGTCCACCAGAAGCCCCGACAACAGGCGCGGCGTCGTGGTCTCGACCGCGTAACCCGAAGCGCTGAAGCTGCCGAGCGCAGTATCGGCGCGGGTGGCGAAAGGCGAGACGCTGGAGAACTGGTTGCCCAAAAGGCCCGTGAAATCGATGGCGCTTCCGTCGCGCAGATTGACGGCGGGCACCGCATCGGAGGCCGGCAAGGGCGCGGCGTCTACGCCATATTGAGGCGCGCGATCGAGCGGCCCGGCAAGCGCCGGCTGCCCGCACAAAAGTGCGGCCACCGCAATCGCAGCCATGAACCCGAATACGCGCAAACAGACCCCCAATTTCACCGGTTTTTCCGGTGCTGGTGCGTCATCTGAAATTTAGCAGATGGATGTGTCGGTTCAACGCGAACGGGCCAAAAAACTGTTGCGGTAGAGACACATAGGCTCTTATTCGGGGCCGGATATGCCATTCGTTAACAGCCGCTTTCATCTTTGCCTTGGGTTTGCCGCGAATGTGGACGCCGCCGTCATCCATCCGCTAAGGACAGGAGATGGCCGAGCCCCCGATCAAGGCAGCGATCCTGCCCGTCACGCCGTTCCAGCAGAATTGCTCGCTGGTGTGGTGCACGGCGACCATGAAGGGCGCGGTCATCGATCCGGGCGGCGAGATCGCGCGGCTGAAGCAGCTCATCGCCGCGCAGAATGTGAGCGTCGAAAAAGTGCTCCTGACGCACGGGCATCTCGATCATGCGGGCGGCGCGGCGGGTTTGTCGCGCGCGCTCGGCGTGCCCATCGAGGGACCGCATAAGGACGATCTCTTCCTGCTCGAATCGCTTGCCCAGCAGGGGCAGCGCTACGGCTTCCAGGCTTGCGAATCCTGCCTGCCCACCCGCTGGCTGAACGACGGCGACACGGTGAGCGTGGGCGAAGCGGTGCTGGGCGTGCGCCATTGCCCGGGCCACACGCCGGGCCACATCGTGTTCTTCCATGAACCTGCACGGCTGGC
>DATIZS010000401.1:0-7433 GCA_035516955.1 Rhizomicrobium sp. | reverse complement strand
GCTCGGCGAAAGCATGGGCGGCGCGGTTGTGCTCTCGTCGCTGGCCACGCCGCATCCGCCCAATGTCGACGGCGTGATATTGGTCGCGCCGGCGGTGTGGGCGCGCGAGGACATGCCGTTTTCCTATCGCGCGGCGCTGTGGCTTTCGGCGCATACGGTTCCCTGGCTGCATGTGTCGGGCAACGGCCTGCACATCCAGGCCTCGGACAATATCGCGATGCTGCGCCAGCTCTCCCGCGATCCGCTCTTCCAGCACAGCGCGCGCGCCGATCAGGTCTATGGCCTCGTCAATTTGATGGATGCCGCGCGCCGCGCGCCGAAGCAATTCGGCGATCCGCCGCCCATACTTCTTCTTTATGGCGCGAAGGATCAGGTCATTCCGGCCGCGCCCACCGAGGATGTCGTCAAGGCGCTGGGCGGCCGCGCCACCGTCGAACGCTTCTCCGGCGGCTGGCACATGCTGTTGCGCGATCTCGACCGCGATCAGGTGTTGAGCGCTCTCGGCGGCTGGATCGACACGCAGGACAAACGCATCGCGCGCGAATAATCCGCGCACCAATTCGCTTTGACGTGCATCAAGACCGTCATCGGCAAAGATGATGATGTAGATGCGCGCGCGACGGCCGAGCCTCGCCTTCGCGCGCCTTTCGAGTGGCGGCCCGATGCGCATCGAATTCTCCATCCGCAACGCGATCCTCGCCGGAATTGCCGCCGCCGCGATCGTGATCGCGATGCTGTTCTGCGCGCGCGCCTTCATCGAGTTCTCGGGCCGCCTGGGCACCGAAGTCGAAAACACAGCGCTCGTCTCGCTGGCGTCGTCGACGGCCGCGGCCCTCGATCCGTCGGGCATCGAGCGGCTCAAGGGCGATGCGTCCGACATCGGCACGCCCGCGTTCAATGCGCTGCGCGAGCGGCTGAAGCGGGTGCGCGCGATGCTGCCGGGCGCGCGTTTCGTCTATCTGATGGGCGCGCGCGGGCACACGATCTATTTCATCGCCGATGCCGAGCCCGTGGGCTCCGCCGATTATTCGCCGCCGGGCCAGGTCTATTACGACGACACCGCAATCCTCTGGCATGTGTTCGGGACGGGCGAGGCCGCCATCGACGGCCCGGCCACCGACCGCTGGGGCACCTGGGTGTCGGGGCTTGCGCCCGTCACCGATCCGTCGAGCGGCAAGGTCGTCGCGGTGTTCGGCGTGGACGTGCCCGCCGGCGCCTGGCTGCATACGAGCCGGCGCTACCGGCTGATCGCGACGGCCGTCGTCGGCGTGATGGCGGTGCTGGTGGGGCTGCTCGCGATCGGCTTTCTGTTTTACCGGATGGGCTGGCGCTATCTCTCCAGGCTCAATGCCGAACATTCGAGACAGCTCGGCGAACTCGCCGCCGCCAACCGCATCGTCGAGAACAGCTCCACCATTTTGTTCCGCATCGATCTCTCCGACCATCAGGGGCTGAGCTATGTCTCGCGCAATGTCTCGCAATACGGCTACGACGCCGGCGCGCTCCTGCGCGCGCCGCATATCTGGCGCGGGCTTTTCCATCCCGACGACCAGCCCGCCATCCAGTCCGATATCGACCGGCTGTCCTCCGGCAAGGCCGCCACCTCGCGGCGCGAATTGCGCTTCAAGAAGGCCGACGGGAACTGGCTCTGGATCGACGGACGGCTGACCGTCGTGTTCGATGCCGCCCACCGGCGCGTGGCGCTGGAAGGCATCATGTTCGACATCACCGAGCGCAAACGCGCCGAGGAACAGATCGCCCATCTCGCCACGCATGACGCGCTGACCGGCCTCGTCAACCGGCCCGCCTTCCTCGAGCGCCTGCAGATGGCGTTCGCCGAAACCAAGCGCGGCGGCGCGCTCTTCGCCGTGCATTATCTCGACATCGATCATTTCAAGGACGTCAACGACGCCTTCGGCCACGAAAAAGGCGATCTGCTGCTCAAGGCGGTGGCCGAGCGCATGGCGGCGATGTTGCGCGAGACCGACGTTCTGGGCCGCTTCTCCGTGGCGCGCTTCGGGGGCGACGAATTCGCCATCCTGCAGACGGGCGTGAGCGAAGCCGGCGACGCGGCGGCGCTGGCGCAGCGCGTGAACAAGGTGTTGAGCCAGGCGTTTCTCATCGGCGGCAACGATATCCACATCACCGTTTCCATCGGCATCTCGGTTTTCGACGCCTCCATCGCCGAGCCCAACGACATGCTGATGCAGGCCGATCTCGCGCTCTACCGCGCCAAGGATGCGGGCCGCAACCAGTTCCATTTCCATTCCGCCAATCTCGACACCGAAGTGCGCGAGCGCGTCGCCATCAGCGAAGATCTCCATGCCGCCATCGAGAACGACCAGCTCGAACTGCATTATCAGCCCCAGGTGCATATCCCGTCGGGGCGCATTATCGGCATGGAGGCGCTGGTGCGCTGGAACCATCCCGTGCGCGGCATGATCTGGCCCGACGTGTTCATTTCCGTGGCGGAGAAATCGGGCATGATCTCGGCACTCGGCAATTGGGTGATCCGGCGCGCCTGCCGCCAGATCCGCGCCTGGCGCGACGCGGGACTTGCCCCGCCGCTCGTGGGCGTCAACGTCTCGGCGATGCAGTTCCACAAGCCCGACGATCTGATGGCGGCTCTCGCCAATGCGCTTTCGGCAAGCGCGGTCGAAGCGTCCGCGCTCGAGCTGGAATTGACGGAATCGGTGCTGGCCGAAACCACGCTCAGCCACAGCGACATATTGGAGCGCCTGCGCGGGCTCGGCCTCAGCATCGCCGTCGACGATTTCGGAACGGGATATTCCTCGCTGCAATATCTGCATGCCTATCCCATCAGCCGCATCAAGATCGCCCAGCAATTCATGCGCAACGTGACGGGGGCCGCGGGCGACGCGGCGATCGTGCGCGCGGTGATCGAGATCGCGCGCGCGCTCGGTCTTCAGGTCGTGGCCGAAGGCGTGGAGACCGCCGCCCAGGCCGAATTCCTCGCCCAAGCGGGCTGCAATCAGGTGCAGGGCTATTTCTTCAGCCCGCCGGTGCCGGCCGAGCGGATGGCGGAATTCCTGCGCAAGGGCGGTTTCGCCTATCCCCACGAGGCCAAGAGCGCGGCTTGAGTCGAAATGACTCTCCCTCTCCCATCAGGGTCAAGGGTATTTGTTTTGATTTCAATGCTTTGCCTGAAAATCGTCCGAACTTATCCCCGCTCTCCCGAGCGCACTTATAATGATGTCCGAAACCGGTTGATCGCAATGTCATGGCCGAAGTCCAGGGGAGGGGGGATCCCCCTCCCGATTTCCGAGGTTCGAATACCAGAAGGCGCGGCGGCCAGAAGGGCAATGCCAATCGTCTTCGCCATGGCGGCTTCGGCCGGGCGGCCCGCGCCCGGCGCAAAGAGGTGCGCGCGCTCATCGCGGAAACCGACAATCTCATCGTCCGGATCGGAATGGTGGCGCGGGCGAGGCAAATGCTGAGGGCGAGGAAGACAAAACAGCCATCGCACAATCTCCCCCTCCCCTTGCGGGAGGGGACACCAGCCGGCGACCGCATTGCACCTACTCCGCCGCCGTCTTGTCGGCCCGGTCGATCACGCCTTTCTTCAAGAGATCGGTCGCCGCGCCCGCGGGCACCGCCTCGCTGAAGAAGAAGCCCGCGCCGCGCGTGGCCGAACCGATGGAGACGAGAAGCGCGCGCTGCTCCTGGGTCTCCACGCCCTCGGCGATGACCTGGATGCCCATCTCGCGCGCGGCCCCGATGATGGCGCGGATGGTGGCGGCGCGCTGCGGATCCTCCGTCGCCTTCTCTACGAATTTGCGCGCCACCTTCAGATGATTGACGCGATAGGTGCGCAAATAGTCGAAGGTGGAATATTCGGCCCCGAAATTGTCGAGCGCGATGCGCACGCCCGCCTGGCGCAGCCGGTCGAGCACGTCGTTCTGCGCGAGCGTCGCCTGCGCCAGCATGGATTCGGTGACGTCGAGTTCGAGATCGCCGGGCGCGAGTCTGTATTCCGCGAGCAACTGGACGATTTCGCGCACCAATTGCGGCCCCGTCTTCAATTGCGCGAGCGATACGTTGACCGACATCACGGGCGGGGCGAGCCCCGCTTCGCGCCAGCGCTTCATCTGTTCGCAGGCCTTCTGCAGCACGCGGTGGCCGATCGCGAGAATCGTTCCCGTCTTCTCCGCCGTCGGGATGAAGAGAGCCGGCATCAGAAGCCCGCGCCTGGGATGATGCCAGCGCACCAGCGCCTCCATGCCCACGATCTGGCCGGAATGCAGTTCCACCTGCGGCTGGTAATAGACTTCGATCTCGTCGTTCTCGATGGCGCGGCGCAATTCGTCGGCCATGGCGACGCGCTCGGCCACCTGATGATCGAGATCGGCGGAATGGAAGCGGTATTGGTTGCGCCCCTCTTCCTTGGCGCGGTAGAGCGCGAGATCGGCCTGCGCCAGCATGTCGTCGGGGTTGGCCGTGTCGGGCATGAAATAGGAAATGCCGATCGAAGCGGTGATGTGGATGTCGCTTGCGCCGATGCGATACGCGCCGGCAAGCGCGACGCCGATCTTGCTCGCGAGCGCGCCCGCATCCGACGGATCGCCGATATCGCTCTGCAGGACGGCGAATTCGTCGCCGCCCAGCCGCGCCACGAGATCGGTCTCGCGGATGTTCTGCTTCAGCCGCTCGCCGGCCTGGCGCAGCAATTCGTCGCCCACGGGATGGCCGCGCGTGTCGTTGATGTCCTTGAAATGATCGAGATCGAGATAGAGCACGGCAAAGCGCGGCGCCCCCCGCTTGGCCGCCACGAAGCTCTGATGCAGCCGCTCGACGAAGGTGGCGCGGTTGGCGAGGCCGGTCAGCGCGTCGGTGCGCGCGAGCTGGGCGATCTTTTCTTCCGCCGCCTTGCGCTCGGTGATGTCGATGATGATGCCTTCGACTTCCACGAGCCGGCCGGTTTCGTCGCGGATGGGCGTGTAGCGGTTCTCGACCCAGCGGAACGTCCCGCCGGGCTGGATCAGGCGGAACTCGATGGTGGCGCCGGCCGCGTTGCGCTCCATGATGCGCTCCATCGCCTCCTCGACTTTGGAGAGGTCCTCCGGCGCCACCAGCGTCTGGAAGAAATTCGCCGACACGGTCAGCTTCTTCGGGTCGTAGCCGAATTTGGTGATGTTGTGGGAGATATAGGTGAGCGGCAGCGTGGGTTCGCCCTTCAGGCGATAGAGCACGGTCGGGCTGTTCTGCACGATGGTGTTGGCGTCGGCGAGTTCGCGCACCGAGCGCGCCCGCGAAATCGCCGCGGAGAGAAGGTTGGAGAGCGTCGTCAGCGTGTCGGTTTCCGCCCAGCCCCAGCTGCGTTGCTGAGGCGAGGAATCGAGGAACAGCATTGCGCCCCAGAGCTTGCGATCGACCGCGACCGGAATCACGAGCATCGTGCGCTGGCCGTCCTCGCTGTAGATGTCGCGGAAGGGCTGGGGCATGTCGGAAATGGCGATGACCGTGTGCTCGCCCATCGAAGCGGCGGAGAGCGCATTGGGAAAAAGATTGGTGACATCGACATTGTGGAACGCAGCCCTGGTCATGAGGGGCGGCCGTCCGGGTACGTGCCATTCCTGCGTCGTGTCCAGCCAGTAACGGCCGTCGCCGCCCGTTCTGACCGGCGTGAGCAGCACGCGGCTTGCGCCCAGCGTCTGTCCCATCAGGCCCATCACCATGGCGATGGCGTCGTCGAGGTTGATGGTGCCCAGAAGCTCGGCCGCGCTGCGCGCCACGCTCTTGAGAAGCCGGTCATGGGCGTGAAGTGCGGCTTCCGCGACCTTGCGCTCGGAAAGCTCGCTCTGCAGCCGCGCATTGGCCTGGCGCAGTTCGGCGGTGCGCGCCTCCACGGTCCGTTCGAGTTCGTGCTGGTGCTCGGCCAGCTTCACGTCGCGCTCGTGCACGGCCGCCAGCATGCTGTTGAAGGCCCCGGCCATGGCGCCGATTTCGTCCTTGCCTTGCGGCGTGACGCGGATGTCGTAATTCTTGCTGCGGGCGACATGCTGCATCGTGCCCGTCAGCTCGACGATGGGATCGACGATGCGCGGCCTCAGCCGGAAGAAGAAGAACGCGGCCAGCGCCAGCGACGCGAAGGCGGCCACCAGCGTGACCATCGTATCGCTCAGCATGTCGGAGAAGAGATCGTGGTAATCCGCAACGAAATAAAGCGTTCCGAGCTCTTGGCCCTGATAGCGCACCGGCGCGAAGACCGTAGCGCCCGAACGCGAGATATGGCTGCCCGCGCGGAGCGCGGACGGGCCCGGCTGCCGCAAGCCGGCCGGCGCGTTGCCGGCCTCGGCGAACAGGCCGCCGTCCTTTTTATAGACCGCGCCATACGCGACCTCGCCCGTGGCCCAGAGCGAGGACAGCCGGTGCTCGATCTCGCTCCGGTCGCCCGAGCGCAAGGCGCGTGCGGCGTCCTCGTTCACGATGTCGGCGTCGGAAGCCATGTCCGTGATCTTGGTGTCGTACCAGTCCGACGTCTCCTTCACGAGCGAAAACGACGTGAAACAGAAAAGCGCGATGCCCGTTGTCAGAAGTGCCGCCATGAGCAATTTGTGCGCAATCGGCATGTCGCGGAATGCAAGGCGTGCCATCGGAGATTCCCCGGTCCTGCGGGATCACCGCAATATGAGGGACGCGAATGAGGTAATCCGTCTTGATTTGGCTCAAGCGCGGCAGCGAAATTCGCGCGCGCATTTTTGCGGGCGGACTTCAACGCAATGGTGTAGAATATCGTTTGAATGAATGAGGCCGGCTATGAAATCACGCAAACAAATGAGGGTCTCGAACAAGGGCCACCGCCAGGAGCTTCTCGACGAAGCGCTTGAAGAGACCTTTCCGGCGAGCGATCCTCCCGCCATGCTGGAGCCCGCGCCGAGGCAGAAACGCCCGCCGCGCAAAAAGGCGAAACGGCGTGCGCGCCGGTAGGATTTCGGCTCGCGCGCGGAAAATGCGATAGCTGCAGTGATCAGGTTGTCGAGTGGTGACGCGAACCATCAAAGCCAGCCCGCCCAAAGATGAACAGGAACCGCCGCTTGCCGGGCTGAAATCCGCATCCGAAGCCGCGCAAGAGCCCCGCATCGCCATCGAGAGCGTGGCGCCCGCCGTGGATGGCGGCGTCTATCCCGCCAGGCGCGTTATCGGCGATGTGGTAAGCGTGGAAGCCGACATCTTCACCGACGGCCATCTGGCGCTGGCGGCCGAGCTGCTGTTCCGTGCCGCAAGCGAGCGCGAATGGCGGCGCAGCGTCATGCGGCTCGTCGTGAACGACCGCTGGACCGGCGAATTTCCGCTTTCCGCCATCGGCCGCCACGAATTTGCGATCGAAGCCTGGACCGATCTCTTCGCCGGCTTCGCGGGCGATCTGAAGAAGAAGCATGACGCGGGTGCCGCAGGCGCGCTCGACATCGCCG
>DATIZS010000400.1:0-3443 GCA_035516955.1 Rhizomicrobium sp. | reverse complement strand
GCGATGAGCGGTACGATGGAGGTCAGAAAGGAATCTGGCATGGAATGTATCTCTGGTTCCGGCAGGCGCCGGACTATAGCGGCGCGGGCCTCCTTTGCAACCGCTGTCCGGGCGGGCTTAAGTCCATGACGCCGCAGAAGGAATCCGACAGCGCAAGGCTCGCGCGCATGGCCGAGGCGCTGGAGCGGCTGGCCCCGCCCGCGCTCGCCCGCGCCGTGCCGCAAGCGGGCGATGCATTCGTCTGGGAGCCGCAAGGCGGCGGGCTCATGGCGGTGGCCAGCGTCGCGAGCCTGCCCATGGGGCTTTTGAAGGGCATCGATCAGGCGCGCGATACGCTTCTGGAAAACACGCGCCGTTTCGCCGAAGGCCTGCCCGCGAACAACGCGCTTCTGTGGGGTGCGCGCGGCATGGGCAAATCATCGCTGGTCAAGGCGGCGCATGCCGAAGTCAATCGTGGCCGGCGCGCGCCAATCGTGCTCGTGGAAATCCATCGCGAGGAGATCGCGAGCCTGCCCGCGCTCCTGCGACTGTTGCGCGCCTCGCCGCGGCGGTTTCTTCTGTTTTGCGACGATCTTTCCTTCGACCGCGAGGATACGAGTTACAAATCGCTCAAGGCGGCGCTCGAAGGCGGCATCGAAGGCAGGCCCGCGAACGCCCTTTTCTACGCCACCTCCAATCGCCGCCACCTGATGCCGCGCGACATGATGGACAACGAACGCTCCACCGCGATCAATCCGTCGGAAGCGGTGGAGGAAAAGGTGTCGCTGTCGGATCGCTTCGGGCTCTGGCTCGGCTTCCACAATTGCGCGCAGGACGAATATCTCGCGATGATCGAGGCCTATGCGAAACATTACGGAATTGCCGTCGAGAAGAACGCGCTCAACGCGCGCGCCATCGCCTGGGCCGCGGGCCGCGGCAGCCGCTCCGGCCGTGTGGCCTGGCAGTTCGTTCAGGACCTTGCCGGAGAGTTGGGGATAAGACTCGATCAGACCTGATTCGAATTGATCGCCCTCGCCACCTTCCCTCACACTTCAGCCGGGTAATCAGGCGCGGGGTGAAACGCGCCACGTGGGGAATGGAGGGAAAAGACGGCGCAATACCGGCGAAATTAGCTCGACGACGCCATCAATAACGGCTTGGGATCCACGGGCTCGGTGCCTTTGCGGATTTCGAAATGCAGCTGCGGCGTGCGCACATCGCCCGTCGTTCCTGCGTAGCCTATGACTTGGCCCATCGCCACGCGCTCGCCGCGCGAGACGGTAATGCTTTCGGCGTGGGCGTAGGCCGTGACATAACCGTCGTCGTGACGGATGAGAATGAGATTGCCGTAGCCTTTGAGCTCGTCGCCCGCATAGGTGACGATGCCGGCGGCCGCGGCACGGATAGGCTCGCCCAGAGTGGCGGAAATATTGATTCCGTCATTGCGCTGGCCTGTGGCCGAAGCGCCGAACGGCGAAATGATGCGGCCTTCGACCGGCCAGGCGAAGGCGATGGCGCCATCGTCCCGATCGGCGGAACGCGGCGGCGGAAGAACATGCGTCTCGATCGTATGCGATGTGCTCTGCGGTGGGGCGCTGTGCGCGTAAACCGGCGCATCGCCGGACGCGGGCCGGTCGCCCGCGACGCCGGGCACGCGCAGAACCTGGCCCGCATGGATCACATTCGGATTGGAGATGCCGTTGAGCGCGATCAGCGTGCTCTCCGGCACGTTGTTGCGCTCGGCGATTCCGGACAGCGTGTCGCCCGAATGCACGGTGACGTCGTGATAGGTGACCTCGGGCCAGCCGGTTTCGGTGTCGGGCGTGGCGCAGGCCGAAAGCGCGAGCGCGCAGGCGATGAGGAGCGCAGCGGCGGCCCCGCGGTTTTGGTTCCGGCATTGCGTTTCGCGCATCGGGCACTCCCGGCAGCAAGCTTGACGGGCCTTAACGCTTGGCGCGCGGACCCGCTCTCGGCGCCGATGATCTTGGTTAAATATTGAGAAATGCTTTCCAGCGGGCATTCTTTGCCGGGCGGGGCGTTCATAAGTGCGCCCGCGCGTTAACCGTTCGGTAACGATCGGGGCCGGCGCTCACGCAAAAAGCGACTTCATCTTCTTGCGCAAGCCGAATTCGGTGAGGTTGAGGTGCAGCGGCGTCACCGAAATGCGGCCCTCATAGATGGCCCAGATGTCGGTGCCGCGCCGGGGCGTGGAGCGCACGCGCTTGAAGCCGATCCAGAAATAAGGATTGCCGCGCATGTCGACGCGCCGTTCGAGGATGGCGGTCTGCATGTCGCGCTTGCCCTGCTCGGTGACGTCGATGCCGGTGATCTTGTCCGGCTCGCAATCCGGGAAGTTCACGTTCATCAGCGTGTCGGCCGGCCAGCCGGCATCGAGCAGCTTCTTCACGATTGCCGGCCCGTGCGTTTCGGCGCAATGCCAGCGAACTTTATAACCTTCTTCGAAGCCGTAAGCCTGGCTGAGCGCGATCGACGGAATGCCGAGCGCGGTTCCCTCCATGGCGCCCGCGATGGTGCCCGAATAGGTCACGTCCTCGGCGATGTTGGCGCCGCGATTGACGCCGGAGAGCAGCAGCGTCGGCGGCGTCTTCTTCATCAGCTCGGCCATCGCCATCATCACGCAATCGGTCGGCGTGCCGGTGACGGCGAAGCGCTTCTCCGAAACCTGGCGCAGGCGCAGCGGAAGCGTGAGCGTCAGCGAATGCGAGGCGCCGGATTGTTCGGTTTCCGGCGCGACGACCCACACATCGTCGGTCAGCGAGCGCGCGATCGCTTCGGCGATGCCGAGGCCCGGGGCATGAATGCCGTCGTCATTGGTGACGAGGATACGCATCACTTTTCGATCCTCTCCAGCCCGCCCATATAGGGACGCAACGCCTCGGGAATGCGGATGGAGCCGTCCGGCTCCTGATAATTTTCGAGGATCGCAACGAGCGTGCGCCCGACCGCGAGCCCTGAGCCGTTCAGCGTGTGGACGAAGCGGGTGGATTTGGAGTCCTTGGGGCGATAACGCGCGTTCATGCGCCGCGCCTGGAATTCCCCGCAATTGGAGCAGGACGAGATTTCGCGGAAACGGTTCTGGCCCGGCAGCCAGACTTCGATGTCGTAGGTCTTCTGCGCCGCAAAGCCCATGTCGCCGGTGCAGAGCGTGACGACGCGGTGATGCAGGTCAAGCCGCTTCAACACATCCTGCGCGCAATCGGTCATGCGTTCGAGTTCGGCGGCCGATTGTTCGGGCGTGGTGATCGAGACCAACTCCACTTTGGAGAATTGATGCATGCGGATCATGCCGCGCGTGTCCTTGCCGGCCGCCCCCGCTTCGGCGCGGAAGCAGGGAGTCCAGGCGGTCATGCGCAGCGGCAATTGCGCTTCATCGAGGATTTCTTCGCGGACGTAATTCGTCAGCGGGACTTCAGCAGTGGGGATGAGACCAAAGCGATTTTTAA
>DATIZS010000399.1:0-2708 GCA_035516955.1 Rhizomicrobium sp. | reverse complement strand
AGTCCTCTTCTGGCACCATAGCTGGGTTTTCCCCGTGCCGGTGACGCCTTACGGCGACGTCCGAGGTACGAATTTTTCCAGCAAATATTATCGGGTCTATCCTTGCAAGCGAAGCCGCGGCTAGCCGTTCTGCTGCACGTTCTTCGACTGCTAAACGATCCGCTTCGAAGCGTTCATCGTGCTGTCTGACGCACATGCCCTCACTTGTGCCGTTCCTTGGCTTTCCAAGAAATTTCACGACGGCGTTTGCTCCATACACACCAATTTAAGCGCCTGAGGCTGCGCGGAATTCCTCGCCATTTCTCGCGCTGCAGCAAAACTGAGCCGAGATTGCACCGCTACAATTCATTCGACAGAAATTAAGAGCAATATACCTCGGTCCCGGGGGCATCTTCGTCCTTCCTAGTGAGACCTGGAAATCTAGCCCTCGGAAGGCAGCGGGGGATGGCGGACGTTTCGGACACCGGCAGTGAAAACATCGATCTGCGCCGTGCGGGCTCGGCCGTGAGCGCGCCGGATGCACGCGACTGGTTTGTCCGCGAAGTCCTGCCTTTGGAGATGCTTTTGATGCAATTCCTTCGCCGCAACCGCGTTGCTTCGGGCGAGATCGCCGATCTCCGCCAGGAAGTCTATGCGCGCGTGTTCGAAGCTGCAAAACAGAAAATTCCGGATTCCGCACGCGCCTTCGTTTTGATTACGGCACGCAATCTGCTCATCGATCGCGTGCGGCGCGAGCAAGTCGTCCCGATCGAGGCGGTCGCCGATCTTGAGTTGCTCGATGTCGCTTCCAACGATGCAAGCCCCGAGCGCGCCGCGATCTCACGCGATGCGCTTCGCCGTCTGCAATCGGCAATCGACCAATTGCCGCTGCGGGCGCGTCAGGCGGTCGTGATGAGCAAGGTCGAAGGTTTAACACGTCGCGAAATCGCGGCGCGCATGGGGATCGCGGAAGACACGGTTCGCCAGCACCTGATGCATGGGATGCGTGTGGTCGCGGATATTTTCTACGGACGTGCCGGCGCTCAGGGAGATAATCCGTGAGCGATCTTACCGCATATGCAATGTCGCCGTTGAGCGCCGCTGAAATTGAGACAGAGGCTTCAGCCTGGCTCGAGCAGCGCTCAAGCGGAAGCTGGTGTGAAAACGATCAAGCCGCGCTCGATGCCTGGCTCGGCCAATCGCCGCACCACGAAGTCGCCTATATGCGCCTGAGTTCGGCTTGGCGCTATGCCGACAGATTGGCCGCATTTCCCCATCTGATGTCCGAAAATCCGGAGAACGCCGCACGGCCAACGATCTGGCCCGTTCTGCTGCGGCTTGCAGCAGCGGTCGCTATTCTGGCGCTTGTAGGTGGCGGCATCGTGGCGATGGTACCGCGGCCGCACGACAGGACATACGCGACGGGCGTTGGGGGCCACGAGGTCGTGTCATTCGCGGACGGTTCGAAGATCGAACTCAACACCGATACGGTTGTGCGCGCGCGCATGACGACGAGCGAGCGAATTCTCTGGCTCGAAAAAGGCGAGGCATATTTCGAAGTCAAGCATGATCCCGCCCATCCCTTCTATGTCGTGGCGGGCAGACATCGCATCACCGATCTCGGCACGAAATTCCTTGTCCGGCGCGATCCCGACAGGCTGGAGGTTGCGCTGCTGGAAGGCCGCGTGCGTGTGGGCAGCAGTGCCGAGAAGTCGAGGTCCCCGTCCACCTTGTTGATGCCGGATGAGGCTTTGACGGCCACCGGCAGCACGATGTTCGTGACCAGGGAGCCGGCGAACGAGCTGGCGAAGGAATTGAGTTGGCGGCGCGGCGTGCTGATCTTCAAGCACACCACGCTTGCGGACGCGGCGAACGAATTCAACCGCTACAACCGCCAGAAATTGCTGATCGCGGATCCCGCGGTAGCGCAATTGCGCATCTACGGCACGTTCCAGACGACGAATGTGAGGGCTTTCACTGACGCGGCCCGCGAAATCTTCGGGCTGCATACGCAGGACGATGGGGACGAAATCGTTATTTCGCGCTGAAAAGCGCCAACATGTGACAGGGGGGACTATGACAAGTCTGCGATTTTTGAAACGGGCACTGGCCTCTGGCGCTGCCTTGCTGGCGCTGACGGGAGCGGCGGCGGCGCACGATTTCGATATTCCGGCCGGCAAGTTGGCGCCGGCGCTCGATGCCTACACCGCGCAAACGGGTTTGCAGCTTTTGATCGCCGATGATGCCGTGCGCAGTTCCTATACCAGAGGCGTTAAGGGCGATCTCAGCGCGGATGCCGCCCTGTCGCGGATATTGGCGGGCACGGGCCTTGTGACAGACCGCAATTCGGCCTCGGGCGTCATCACCATCGTGCGCGCCTCCCGGCACTCGGAAGCGCAGCCCGTTCACGAGACCCGCCTGGCGGAAGCAGAACCCGCGCATGCAGCGGCGAGTGTGGAAACGGTGGTGGTGACGTCGTCGAAGATCAAAGGCGATATCCAGACGGTTCCGATTGCGATCACCGCGCTGTCGCAGGAACAGCTTACGTCGCGCCAGATCGCGGGCGGGCCGGATTTGGTGAAGGAAGTGCCGAATCTTACGTTCTCGAAAACAAATTTCACCGGCTACAATATCGAAATCCGCGGCATCGGTACGCAGGCGATTTCCGTGACGACGGATCCGGCGGTGGCGGTTGCGTTCAACGATATTCCGTTCATCCGCAACCATTT
>DATIZS010000398.1:0-2020 GCA_035516955.1 Rhizomicrobium sp. | reverse complement strand
TTCGTCATCGCCCGCTTCAGGCGGGCGATCCAATTTTTGCCGATCCGCACCAAAATGGATGGCCCGGACAAGCCGGGCCATGGCGAAAAAAGCTTACAGCCAGGGCGCTTGCGATTTCCGACGCGCCTCGAAATCGGAAATCTTCTTCTCGTTGCGCAGCGTGAGGCCGATATCGTCCCAGCCGTTCAACAGGCATTTCTTCTTGAACGGATCGATGTCGAATTTGATGACGCCGCCATCCGGCCCGCGGATTTCCTGTTTCTCGAGATCGACCGAGACGATGGCGTTCGCGCCGCGTTCGGCGTCGTCGAGCAGCTTGTCGATTTCGGATTGCGGCAGCGTGACCGGCAGGATGCCGTTTTTGAAGCAGTTGTTGTAAAAGATGTCCGCGAAGGACGGCGCGATCACGCAGCGTATCCCGAAATCGAGCAGCGCCCAGGGCGCATGTTCGCGGCTCGAACCGCAGCCGAAATTCGCGCCGGTGACGAGAATTTTCGCGCTTTTGTAGGCCGGTTTGTTCAGCACGAAATCAGGATTCTCGCTGCCGTCCGCCTTGGTGCGCATTTCGTGGAAGAGCGCTTTGCCCAAGCCGGTGCGCTTGATCGTTTTCAGAAACTGCTTGGGGATGATCATGTCGGTATCGACATTGATCATGGGAAGCGGCGCCGCCACGCCCGAAAGATGCTTGAAGGGTTCCATGGGCGCCGAAAGTAGCGGCAGGGCCGCCGCCGCTCAAGGCGAAACTGGCGCCGATACGGCGTTTTGCCGCTCTATTCGACCGGAACGGTGTCGTGGAAGCGGTTCAGATCGACCACGCGCTTGCCGTGATCGTTGAGCGAGAGCACGTCCACGAAACGGTGGTCCCAGCGGATGTCGTCGGGCCCATAGGCATGGCGGGCATAGATCACGTCGGCCAGCGTGTCGTCGGTGCCCGAGAGCAGCACGATCAGTTCGATCTGCCGTTCGATCATGTCGTCCAGGGTCAGGCCGTGGAGCGGGCTCGTTTCGTCGATGCGGTGCATGATGGTCCAGGACAGCGCGAAGAGCGGCGAGCGCGAGCGCACGAGCGCAAGCTCGTCGAAGCGGCGCATCACGATGCCTTCGGATGTCGTCGCCTGTCGGGCGAACGAGACGCTGACGCCGGCATCGAGGATCTGGTTGCCGCGCTGGTTGGCGGCGCGGAACATCAATGTGGGCACGCCGTCGAAGGGCGTGATGAGGGCGACCCGCGAAAACAGCACGCGCGAAAACGGCCGCGAGAAACGCGCGAACATCACGCCGGTGACCATGGCGAGGTTGAGAATGCCGAAGAACGCCTCGCTCACCACGACGACGTTGGCGTAAACCCCTTCGGGTACGACATCGGATTTGTCGACCGATGTGATCGTTTCGACGCTGAAGAGGAACGCATCCCAGAAATTGCCCGGCCTCGCGTGTAGCAGCGCATGCGGATCGGCAACGTAGAAAAGCGCGAAGACGGCATTGACGCCGAGGAAAAATATCGCCGTACCGACGAAGAACAACCACCACGGCGCGGTCAGTACGATGTGATAGAAATCGGTCCAGCGCGAGGAATCCTGGCCCTTGATCACGGCGGTGCGGCGCACCCGCCTCGAGGAGCGCAGCGTTTCGCTCAGCGTGGGCGGCGCTTTGGGCGCGCGCGCTTTCTTCCGCGCGCGCGGACGGACGCCGCCTTGAGCATTCTCGGCCATTTCAGCCTCCCGGCCGGCTATATAGCACGGGCGCCGCTATTCGCGCTTGAGGCCTGCCGTGCGCAGCGCGCGCAGGTAAGCGGCCCATTTCTCGTCATGCCGCACGCCCAGCTCGTAAAGATAATCCCAGGCGTAAAGACCGGTTGCATGGCCATCGTCGAAGAGGATGCGCACCGCATAGTTCCCGACCGGCTCCAGCCCTGCGATCTTCACATGGCGCTTGCCGGGCACGGTTTTCTTCTGCGCGGCCGTGTGGCCCTGCACCTCGGCGGAGGGCGATTCCACGCGCAGATATTCGGCGGAAAGCG
>DATIZS010000397.1:0-3903 GCA_035516955.1 Rhizomicrobium sp. | reverse complement strand
AAGGCGCGGTGAAACTCGGCTATCGCAACGAGCTGGCCGCGATCACCGATCCCGCCGAGCGCAAGGCGAAATACGACGAAATGGTCGCGCGCATGTATGAGCGCGGCAAGGCGCTGAGTGCGGCGACCTTGTTCGAATTCGACGAAGTGATCGATCCGGCAGAAACACGTTCGTGGATCATGGCGGGATTGCGCGCGGTGCCTGCGCCGCCGAAGCGCGAGGGCAAGAAGTTGCGCTGGATCGATGCGTGGTAGAAATTGTCATCCCGGCCGAGCGGAGCGAGAGCCGGGACCCACGGTGAAAGCGTCCCGGTGGGTCCCGGATAACGCTTCGCGTTTCCGGGATGACAATTCATTATTATGTTAGGGGTATCGACGCACCTGTAATCGTGCGGGATTTTTCCGACAAGAGGAACAAAATCACATCGGCAATCGCCTGCGGCGTGACCCATTTCGAGAAATCCGCTTTCGGCATGTCCTTGCGGTTGGCCGGCGTGTCGATGATTGAAGGCAGGATCGCGTTCACATTGATGCCCTCGCCCTTCACTTCCTCCGACAACGCTTCGGTCAATTTCGCCACGCCCGCCTTGGATGCCGCGTAAGCGCCCATGCCGAGGCCCGCCTTCGCCGCGGCGCCCGCGCCGATATTCACGATGCGCCCCGATTTCGCCTTCAAGAGATGCGGCAGCGCGGCCTTCGAGGCGCAGACCGCCGTCTTGAGATTGATCCGGAACATCAGATCCCAGGTCGCGACATCGCCGTCCTTGAGCGTCTCCCAGCGGAAGCCGCCCGCGATGTTCACCAGGCCGTAAAGCGCGCCCAGCCTTTCGGCGATTTCATCGACAGTGCGGGCGGCATCGGCTGGATCGGTGAGATCGCGGCCCGCGAAGGCGGTCATGTTGGCGCCCAGCGTCCCGGGCGCATCGGCCCGGTCCACCAGCGCCACTTTCGCGCCTGACGCGGCGACAGCTTCGGCCACGACCATTCCCAGCGCGCCGAAGCCACCCGTCACGATCACCGTTTTGCCTGACAGTTCCATGTGAAATCCCCTATGCGATCTATATCACGCCCGCGCCTTGCGCGCCCACCCGCTCTCGCGCCTATAATGCCGCCAAAGCCATCCCCAGCAAACGGAGTGAGACATGCTCGACAAGCTGAAATTCTATATCGACGGCAAATGGGTCGATCCGGTGACGCCGAAGACGCTGGAGGTCATCAATCCGGCGAACGAAGAGCCCTTCGCGCGCATTTCGCTGGGCTCCAAGGCCGATGTCGACAAGGCGGTGGCCGCGGCCAAGCGCGCCTTCCCGAAATGGTCGCAGACCACCAAGGAAGAGCGCCTCGCGCTGATGCAGAAAATCGTCGAGACGTATCAAAAACACTATGCCGATATCGTGAAGGCGATCAGCCAGGAGATGGGCGCGCCGCTCGGCCTTTCGCAGAACGCGCAGGCCGCCATGGGCATCGCGCATCTGACGCAGGCGATGAAAATTCTCAAGGAATTCGAATTCACCAAGGTGCAGGGCACGACGGCCATCGAATACGAGCCCGTGGGCGTCGTGGGCATGATCACGCCGTGGAACTGGCCGATCAACCAGATCGCCTGCAAGGTGGCGCCGGCGCTCGCGGCCGGCTGCACGATGGTGCTGAAGCCTTCCGAAATCGCGCCGCTGAACGCGATGATCTTTGCGCAGGTGCTGGACGAAGCGGGCGTGCCGCCCGGCGTCTTCAATCTCGTCAATGGCGACGGGCCGAGCGTGGGCGAAGCCATGTCGCATCATCCCGATATCGACATGATGAGCTTCACCGGATCGACGCGCGCGGGCATCGCGGTGGCGAAAGCCGCCGCCGATACGGTCAAGCGCGTGGCGCAGGAGCTGGGCGGCAAATCCGCCAATATCGTGTTGGAAGACGCCGATCTGAAAAAGGCAGTCGTCGGCGGCGTGATGAACATGATGACGAATTCGGGACAATCCTGTAACGCGCCCTCGCGCATGTTCGTGCCGAAGAAGCTGCATGACGAAGCGGCGCAAATCGCCAAGGGCGCGGCGGAGCGCGTGAAGGTCGGCGATCCCTTCGCCGAAGGCACGACCATGGGCCCGGTGGTGAGCGAGGCGCAATACAACAAGATCCAGGGCCTCATCCAGAAAGGCATCGAGGAAGGTGCAACCCTCGTCACCGGCGGGCTCGGGCGCCCCGAAGGCATGAACCGCGGCTACTACGTGCGGCCGACGATCTTCGCGAATGTGCGAAACGACATGACCATCGCGCGCGAGGAGATTTTCGGGCCGGTACTGTCGATCCTGCCTTACGAGACCGAGGAAGACGCCATCCGCATGGCGAACGACACGGTCTATGGGCTTTCGGGCTATGTGCAATCGGGCAATCTCGATCATGCGCGCAAGGTGGCGGCGCGGCTGCGCACCGGCAACGTGCATATCAACGGCGCCAGTATCGATCTGAACGCGCCCTTCGGCGGCTACAAGCAATCGGGCACGGGCCGCGAATGGGGCGAATTCGGCTTCGAGGAATTCCTCGAAGTGAAGGCGGTAATGGGCTACGCCGCTTAACGAGCCTAATTGCCCTCGCCCTGCGCGGTTTGCGATCCGGATTTGGTCGGCGGGCCTTTGAGAATCCACTCGAAGGCAACGCCGAGCAGCGCGCCGAGGAAGGGACCCGCGAAATAGATCCATGTCGCCGCGAAATCGCCGCGCACGAGATCGGGCGCGAGCGAGCGCGCGGGGTTCATGGAGGCGCCCGTGAGCGGCGCGGCCCATAATCCGGCAAGCGCGATATAGCCGCCCACCGCGATGGCGCCATTGGTGCCGATATTCCGCGCGCCCGACGCCGTTCCCAGGATCGTGTTGACCAGCCCGGCCGTCAGAACCGTTTCGAGCAGCATCGCGCGCAACGGACTCATTCCGGCTTCGGGGATGGTGGCGCCCATGTTTCCGGCGGAGCCGACGACCGCGTGAAGGAACAACACCGCAAGCCAGGCGCCCGCGAATTGCGCAAGCCAATAGCCCGGCACGCGAGCCCACGGAAAATTGCGCCGCACCGCGAACGCAAAGGTCACGGCCGGATTGAGATGGGCGCCGCTCACCGTACCCATGAAATAGATGACGGCCATCACGGTCAGGCCCGGCGCCACCGCCGCGGCAGCCGGCGAAATCGCGCCCGTTTGTGCCGCAGCCATCGCGCCGCCCGCCGCCGCCAGGACCAGCAGGAACGTTCCCCAGCCTTCCGAGAAAATGCGCCGCCATTCGCGCGTGGTGTCGAAGAATTGGCGTTCGGCTTTTTCGTGATCGCCGCTGCTTGTCGTCATGGAAGAACTCCATCCGGCTTGACGAGGCGAAGCTTGCGCAAAAGCTACCAGAGCCTCTTTTTGGCAAACGCATGGCCCGACCCGGATTTGAGATAGTACTCGAAATCCTCTGCCTTTCGCTTGTTTGAAAATGCGACATAGGTCACCAATCTCCAGGGAGCGTATTTCGACGTATGGGGAGACTTTCGGGCATTATGTTCAGCAAACCGCTTCTTCAGATCAGACGTAATGCCAATATAACGCTGGCGCGCGAACGCCTCGCTTTGCAGCAGATAGACATAATACATCCCGTCCGCCCTCCTTCGCCATCCGCCTTCGCTAAAGCTACGGCGGACAGGGGCTTCGGAGGGCATCCTGCTTCGCGGTCGGCTGTGAGGCAAATCCTGCGAAGCGCGTCAGCGCGAAGCAGGATGGTGGGTGATGCAGGACTCGAACCTGCGACCCGCTGATTAAGAGTCAGCTGCTCTACCGCCTGAGCTAATCACCCGCCGGGGAGGCGCGCCTATAGCAGAGGGTCTGCGGCATGTCCATGCGCTACGCCCCCGCCTCCCGACCGCAGGCGGCGGTCGGCGATTTCTC
>DATIZS010000396.1:0-3461 GCA_035516955.1 Rhizomicrobium sp. | reverse complement strand
AGCCCACATGAAGGAAACCGATCTCACCCACATGCATGTGGGCGATCCCGTCGACATCACCATCGACACCTATCCGGGACGCACCTGGCACGGGCGCATCATGGCGCTGAGTGCGGCGACCGGCTCCGCCTTCTCCATCCTGCCCAGCGAAAACGCCAGCGGCAATTGGGTGAAGGTCACCCAGCGCATCCCGGTGAAGATCGCCATCGACCGCAAGCCCGGCGATCCCGAATTGCGCGCCGGCATGAGCGCCGAGGTCAGCGTCGATACCGGCCATCGGCGCTGGTGGCGCATGCTGAACGGCGACTGAGTGGCTGGATATGAGCCATTCCTTCCGTACTTCCGTCATGGCCCGGCTTGTCCGGGCCATCCATTTTTTTTCAAAAGGAAAATTGGATCGCCCGCATGAAGCGGGCGATGACGGATGGAAGGAATGCAATCTCCAGCCGCAATAAGGCAGACATGAAATGACCCGCGCGCTCGGCGTCTCCTACGAGGCTTACGAAAGCAAGTTCGAACTGACGATCGTGATGCTGTGCTCGATGGCGGGCACGCTGATGCAGGCGCTCGATTCCACCATCGCCAATGTGGCGCTGCCCTATATGCAGGGCAGTCTGCAGGCCTCGCGCGACCAGATCACCTGGGTGCTCACGTCCTATATCGTCGCCGCCGCCATCATGACCGCGCCGGTGGGCTGGCTCGCTTCGCGTTTCGGGCGCAAGAACCTCGCCGTGGTTACGCTGACGGGTTTCACCGTCACCTCGATGATGTGCGGCGCGGCACAGAATCTGGACCAAATTATCCTTTTCCGCTTGTTGCAGGGCGCTTTCGGCGCCGCGCTTTCGCCGCTGTCCCAGTCGATCATGCTCGATCTCTATCCGATCGAGAAACGCGGACAGGTTATGGCGATCTGGGGCATGGGCATCATGGTCGGGCCGATCCTCGGGCCGACGCTCGGCGGCTATCTGACCGACATGTATTCCTGGCGCTGGGTGTTCTACGTCAATGTGCCGTTCGGCGTCGCCGCCGTCACGGGCATCTGGTTGTTCCTCCGCGACGTCCATCGCGACACCACCTTGCGTTTCGACTGGACGGGCTTCGCGGCCCTGGGGCTTGGCCTCGGCGCCGTGCAATTGATGCTGGATCGCGGCACGACCAAGGATTGGTTCGGCTCGACCGAAATCGTGATCGAGGCGATCCTGGCCGCGCTCGGTCTGTATCTCTTCGCCGTCCACATGTTCACGGCCAAGAAGCCGTTCATCCCGAAAGAGATGTTCGCCGACCGCAATCTGATCTCGGCCATCATCCTGATGTTCATGCTGGGCATGGTGCTGCTTGCGAGTTCGGCGCTGCTGCCGCCCTTCCTGCAGAATCTCGGCGGCTACACCGTCACCGACACCGGCCTTCTGATGGCGCCGCGCGGCGTGGGCACGATGGTGGCGATGATGTTCGCGGGCCGTTTGGCCATGCGCGTGGATGCGCGCAAGCTCATGGCCGGCGGCACGATCCTGCTTCTGTGGTCGATGTGGGAAATGTCGCGCTGGACGCCCGCGGTCACGCCCTGGGATCTCGTCAGCGTCACCTTCATTCAGGGCATCGGCATGGGCTTCGTCTTCGTGCCGATGAACATGGTGGCGTTCGCGACCTTGTCGCCGGTCTATCGCACCGATGCTTCCGCGCTTCTCAACCTGATTCGCAATGTCGGCTCGGCGATCGGCATTTCGATCACCACCACGGTGCTCGCCAACAGCATCCAGGTCGCACACGCCCAGCTTGCGGAGCACGTCAATATGTTCAACCGCAATCTGACCGTGAATGCGCCCAGCATGATGTGGAATCCGCAATTGCCCTTCGGCGCGGCCCAGATCGACCAGCTCGTCAATTTCAACGCGGCGGTGATCGCCTATGCCAACGATTTCCTCTTCATGTTTTTCATCAGCCTGCCGGCCCTGATCGTGATACTGCTTATGAAGAGGCCGCCCATTGTGCCGCAAGCCGGCGCACCGAAAGTGGAAGTGATGGAATAGCGCGGCCGGCTAGGAGACGGCGATGGCTGCGCGCGTGGCGTTTATCGGTCTTGGCGTGATGGGTTATCCGATGGCGGGCCATCTGGCGCGCAAGGGCCATGCCGTCACGGTCTACAATCGTCATCACGAAAAAGCCGCCCACTGGGTGCGCGAATATGGGTTTCGCGCCGCGCCGACGCCCGCCGCCGCCGCGGAAGGCGCCGATTTCGTCTTCGCCTGCGTGGGGCGCGACGCCGACGTGGAACATGTCACGCTCGGGCCCCATGGCGCTTTCGCCGGCATGAAGAAGGGGGCGGTCTTCATCGATCACACCACCGCCTCGGCGGGCCTGGCGCGCAGGCTCTTCGATGCAGCGCACAAAGCTGGTCTCGGTTTCGTCGATGCGCCCGTCTCGGGCGGCGAGCAGGGCGCCAAAACCGGTCAATTGACAATCATGTGCGGAGGAACCGAATCGGATTACGCCAAAGCCGAGCCGGTCATGGGGGCCTACGCCAAGCAATGCCGTTTGATGGGCGAGGCGGGGGCGGGCCAATTGACCAAGATGGTCAACCAGATCTGCATCGCGGGCCTCGTTCAGGCGTTATCAGAAGGATTGAGCTTTGCGCGTGCGGCCGGCCTCGATCCGTTCCGCGTGATCGAGGTGATTTCGAAGGGCGCGGCCCAAAGCTGGCAAATGGAGAACCGCCACGCGACCATGCTGAACAACGATTTCCATCACGGCTTCGCCGTCGAGTGGATGCGCAAGGACCTCGGCATCTGTCTGGAGGAGGCCGCGCGCATCGGCGCCTCGCTGCCGGTGACCGCGCTGGTCGATCAGTTCTACGCCGAAGTCGAAGCGATGGGCGGCAGGCGCTGGGATACGTCCGGCCTGTTCGCGCGGATGGAGCGGCTGAGAACGGCGCATCGATGAGCGAGCGTCCCTATCATCACGGCGACCTGAAGAATGCGCTCGTGCAATCGGCGCGCGAGATTCTGGAGGACGAAGGCCTGCCGGCGCTTTCCCTGCGTGCGGTGGCGCGGCGCGCGGGCGTGAGCCATGCCGCGCCCTATCGCCATTTCCCCAATCACGAAGCGCTTCTTGCCGAACTGGTGGGCGAAGGCTTCGGCGAATTGCGCGAGAATATCGCGAGCGCCGGCAAACGCCCCGGCGACACCGTGGAGCGCATCACTTACATGGGCGCGGCCTATATGCGTTTCGTCGCGCGCCGCCCGGCATTGGCGCGGCTGATGTTCGGCGCGCAGCTCGCCAATCGCGAAGACTTCCCCGA
Organism: Rhizomicrobium sp.; assembly: GCA_035516955.1. Classification (GTDB taxonomy): domain Bacteria; phylum Pseudomonadota; class Alphaproteobacteria; order Micropepsales; family Micropepsaceae; genus Rhizomicrobium. Next base: position 166 of record DATIZS010000396.1, on the reverse strand, counting down.
ACTCGAAGAGGCCGCGGACGGGATCGCGGCGGAAATCGGCAATGCGCTCGACGATTCCGCGCTCGGGCTCGCGGTGTGGGGCTGCGTGCATGGGCTCGCTATGCTGGTTCTGGAAAACGTGATTGATCTCGGCCAGCGCCGCGGCGGACTCGAAGTGCTGCCGTCG